>CBFGQF010000035.1:0-12751 GCA_965650865.1 uncultured Alphaproteobacteria bacterium
GCCGACTTTCTGGTCAAACCCTTCTCCATCGAAAAATTGGGTGAAAGTGTGGAACGCACCATCGCCGCCGCGGGTTTGAGCGCCAAGGCAGATTCCATTCTCCCTGACGATATGTTTGCCCCGGAAGCGGGGGATGGCCAACTGCCAGGGCCTGCCAATGGCCGACGGCAGAATTTCGGCGGATTTATCGGCATTTCTCCCCCCATGCAGATTGTCTATGACATCATCGAAAATGCGGCAAAATCCAATGCCACTGTTTTCATCACGGGGGAATCCGGCACGGGCAAGGAAATCTGCGCTGAAGCCGTACACCGTTATTCCAAACGAAGCCGTGCACCCTTTATCGCCCTCAACTGCGCCGCAATCCCGCGGGAACTTTTGGAATCCGAACTTTTCGGCCATGTGAAGGGCGCGTTCACCGGCGCCGTTACGGACCGCGAAGGGGCCGTTGCCATGGCTTATGGCGGCACGTTGTTTCTGGATGAAATCGCCGAAATGGCGCCGGACATGCAAACAAAATTGCTGCGCTTCCTGCAAAACCTGACCTATCAGAAAGTCGGCGGAAACAAGGCAGAACGCGCGAATGTCCGCATTATTTGCGCCACCAACCGCGATCCGCTTGATGAAATCCGGCAAGGACGCTTGCGTGAGGATTTGTATTACCGCCTGCATGTCATACCGATCCGGATGCCTGCTCTGCGCGACCGGAAATCCGATATCATCGACCTTGCGGATTACTTCCTCAAACAATATGCGCGGGAAGAAGGGAAACAGTTCCGCCAGTTTTCTCCCGAGGCGGAAAAGAGGCTGCTGGCCTATTCATGGCCCGGCAACATTCGCCAATTGCAAAATATCGTGCGCGGAATCGTGGTCATGTATGACCGAAAGATCGTCTCGCCCGATTTGCTGCCCCCCGAACTCGATGACTGCCATATCGGTCCATCCGGTGCGATGGATGCTGCTTTCAACCGTGCGGAAATATTCCCCGATAATGGCAATGACGTCACGCCGCTTTGGAAAATCGAAAAATACGCGATCGAAAAGGCGATAGAGGTGTGCGACGGAAACATCCCCCGGGCGGCGGCCATGCTTGAAATATCGCCCTCCACCATCTACCGCAAGAAGATGAACTGGGACAAAGGCGGTGCCGGAGCCTACTTCTAAGAGGCTTGACCTCCTCCCCTTTTCGCGCCTTAATCGGGTATTATTCATTTACGAAAAAGGGGATAGTCATGCTTAAGGAGTTCAAGGAATTTATTGCGCGCGGCAATGTGTTCGATATGGCCGTCGGTATTGTCATGGGCGCGGCTTTTACCGCCATCGTCAACTCCGCCGTCGCGGATCTCGTGATGCCTATTGTCGGCGTTTTGACCAGCGGGGTTGATTTCGGCGATAAATTCATCGCCCTCAATGGCGGGGAATACGCAACGCTCGCGGCAGCCAAAGAGGCGGGTGCGCCGGTTCTGACCTATGGCGTTTTCGTCAACGCCGTGATCAATTTCCTGATCGTGTCCTTTGTCATCTTCACCCTGATCAAACAGGTCAACCGCCTGAAGAAAAAGGAGGCGGAAGCGCCATCCGCACCGGCGGCCGATATCGTGCTGCTGACAGAAATCCGCGATCTTTTGAAAAAGTAGCCAAGATTTTCTGCAACAAGCACAAACGGCGGGCGAAAACCCGCCGTTTTTTGCCGTAAGGCATGTCCTGTGCGCCGCGCCGGCTTTATTTTGGCCAATCCGTCTTTTTCGCTTGAAATGCCCGTCCACTTTCCCTATTTTCGCGCCTGTTACTTTCCTTGGCGTGTGGGGCTATAGCTCAGCTGGGAGAGCGCTTGCATGGCATGCAAGAGGTCGTCGGTTCGATCCCGATTAGCTCCACCAAATTTTTCTCACAAGTCATACTCCGCGTATAATCAGGTCTATTGGTCCGTTTTAAAACCAGCCACAGTGATCCCATACTACCTTAGAGCGTGACATATAGCGTTCTGACAAATAATGCGCGGTGCGCAGGCTTTATTGCCTTGCAAAATGCGAAGTCAGTTGACCGCTTCGATAAAATACATACCATGTAATTCTAAAGTACTCTTTACTTCCCTCCGCGTTATACCAGTCCTTAATCTTTTTAGGACATCTTTGTATTATTAACATTCACACTCTCCAGGAGACTTTTCGACATGAAAGCTATGCTCGTGCGTACCCTTGCGGTCGCCATTCTCGGTTTGACTATGACTGCCCCCGCTATGGCACAGGATTATGCCGCCAAGGCGCAAAATCTGATCGACACCAAACTCAAGGCGCTGGCCGCCGATCCCGAGATCGTCGCCGCCGTCAAAGCGCAGAACGAAAAACACGCCACACTGACACAAACAGATATCGACGCCCTGGATAAAAGATGGAAAGACGGCGAAGCCGCGCTGATCGACGGCGTCCTTGGCAATGCGACTTCTGCAAAGTTGAAAGGCATCATTGAAAGTGAAGGCGGCCTGTTTACGGAGCTGTTCATCACGGACAACAAGGGCCTGAATGTGGGTCAGAACGATAAAACATCTGATTTCTGGCAAGGCGATGAGCCCAAGTGGCAAAAACCATCCAAGGGTGAAAACGATATCACCGAAGTTGAGATGGATGAATCCACACAAACCTATCAAATGGGCATCTCCGTTCCGATTATGGACGGCGGCACATTCATCGGCGCACTGACGGCCGGCGTCAACGCCGAAATGCTCGAATAGAATATTCGAACAAACCCTTTTCATTTTAGAAGAAAACAAGGTTGATCCAATGTTACCAGGCTTTATCAAATCATCTATCTCCGCCCAATTGCTCAGCGTTGTTTTCGTCGTCGTCACGGTCTGCCTGACCGTGACGGCCTTTGTTTCCATCAATCAAATTAGCAGCGAATACCTGAACCTCTTCCGCAGTGCTCATCAGGAGAAGTCGGCCTTGCTGACCAGCCAGATGGAAGGCGCTTTCAAATGGAAGAAGGCGGACGGTATTGATCTTGCCATCAAGTCGGTCAAGGAAAACGATGAAGCCAATTTAAGCCTGTTCATGGCGGTGCTGGCGGATGGTTCCACTTTACATGAATATAAAACCCAGACTTTAAATCCTTATACCGGTGAATTTCCGCCCAAGGACATCATGGACAAAATGAAGGAAGG
This sequence comes from uncultured Alphaproteobacteria bacterium, assembly GCA_965650865.1. Classification (GTDB taxonomy): domain Bacteria; phylum Pseudomonadota; class Alphaproteobacteria; order Micavibrionales; family Micavibrionaceae; genus Micavibrio_A. The sequence continues at coordinate 3,161 of CBFGQF010000035.1, forward strand.
TAAAACGGTTACTCTCGAAACCGGAGGTCACTTCCTTGCGTTTGTTCCTTCTTTCTATCCCAAGGATCAAAGCTTCCTGGGTTATAGCGGCTATGCCTGGACCTTGCAGGAAGTCAAAAAGGATATCGCAACGATCATGATCGGCATGGGAGTCACCTTTCTGATCGTGCTTGGCGTCCTCGTCACCACGCTGGGGTTATTCCTGCGTGTGCTGGCAGTACGTCCGTTGAACCGCCTTGTCACCGTCATGGAAAGCTTATCTGCGGACAACACAGATATCGAGATTCCTTATGGCGAGCGTGCCAATGAAATCGGTAAGATCGCCAAAACCCTTGCCATCTTTAAAGAGCGTGTCATTGAGCGCAAAAGCATGGAAGCCGAAAGAGTTCGTTCGCGCGAACAAGCCGAGGAAAAACGGAAAGCCGATATGCGAGAGCTTGCCAGCAGTTTTGAAGCGCGCGTGCAGGGCATCATCCAGACTGTCGCCGCCGCAACAACGGAATTGTTCCATTCGGCGCAAGGCGTCAATAATGTTGTCGAGAAGACCAGAAGCCTTTCGGGACAAGCCCGTGATGCATCAGGCCGCGCCAGCAACAATGTGACTAATGTCGCAGAGGCTGTGACCGAGCTGGCGCAAAGCGTGCAGTCGGTATCACAGCAGGTTCAGGTTTCAAACGACAACGTGACCACGGCAACCAAGGTGGTGGATGAGGCAGACAGACAGGCGCTCGCGCTCGCGCAGGCCGCTGAAAAAATCGGTGAGGTCACTGGTCTTATTTCCGACATCGCAAGCCAGACCAATCTTCTGGCCCTGAATGCGACCATCGAAGCGGCCCGCGCCGGTGAGGCCGGGAAAGGCTTTGCCGTTGTGGCGCAGGAAGTCAAAAATCTGGCCAGCCAGACGGATGTTTCCATCACGGAAATTCAAAAGGTGATCGAGGAAATGCAGGGCGTCAGTTCGGCCATCGTTGCGCGGATGAGGGAGGCCAAGGATTCCGTTCTTCAGATTCAGGAATCCGCCAACGGAATTTCCATCGCCATCGGCGAACAATCGGCAGGGACCCAGCATATTGCCACCAACATGGATATGGTTGCGCAGGAAACCGGCTTTGTGAACAGCAGCATCACCGAACTGGATCATCAGGCGGAACAGGCCAAGCAGGTTTCGGACGAATTATCACAGGCCGCCCAGGAACTATCGGTTCAGGCGGAACGTCTCCAATCCGAAGTAACGGCTTTCCTGAAGGAAATTGCCTAGCCGTTACCTCCTTTTTATTCGAAAAATTTTACAGGGCGGGCCAAAAACCAAGGGTTTGGCCCGTTTCCTATACCATATTGGTTAACAAATTATGAAAAAATATCTGGCACTGCTCTTGCATTTATGGTAATAACCGTTCGAGATTAAGCTCGGCAAGGGGCTAAATAACCTTGTACAGGCCATCGCGTGGTGCGATCCTGAAACGGAAAAGAAAGAGAGACTAGAATGCTTCGCTTTATCTTTGTCTGCATGGCCATGGTGTGCCTGTCGCTTTTGTCGATCGCCAGCCAGTATATGCTGAACAACGGGCAATCCGGCGCGGCGCCTTCCGCAACCGTCGCGGCGGTTCAGCAAGATACGCTTCCTTCCGGCCCCAGCTTTGAAGAAATTTACGCCAGCGCGCCGCAGGCCGATTTTGCCGATGACGCCGCCGCTCTGAACAACATCGAAACTGCGGCGGGCAGTGATGAATTCTCCGCAGCCTTCACCAACACGGCGCCAAAGGCGCTGGCCGATGAAGAAGTGACGACGGTCAACGGCATGGAAATACTACGCCCGTAATCATACGGTCAACGCGATAAAAAACCGGGTCATCTGCCCGGTTTTTATTTTTTCTAAAATCTTTTATTGATGCTGAAATACACTTTCGGGTCTTTGTCCCCTTCGGTGGACACGCGCCGCGTCAGCGGCTTTGCCACCGCCACATTCGCATCGATGTCATAGGGAAGGTCAAAGCGCATGCCTGCACCGACAGAAGCAATGGAATCACGCTCCTGCGCCGCCGTCGTTGCGTCCTTGTTCCAGACCGTGCCTACATCATAGAAGCCATAGAGCTGATAGCTATCGACAAAACGGCTGTCGATGTCGACCGGTTCTTTCCATTGCAATTCGACCTTCGCGGCCAGGCCGTCATCACCTGTGATTTCGGATGGGTCGTATCCGCGGCCGCTATTGATACCGCCGACACCGAATTCTTCCGAAGATAGCAAGGCGTTGCTAGCCCATTGACCGCGCGCGCCGACAAGAAGATTGACCCCGTTCGTGATGCGCTGCAACCGTTGCAATTCAACTTCCAACTTGGTGAATTGCGGATCGGCATTGGCGCGGGTCATGTTTGCATCGCCTTCCTCGCTGGTGCCGAAAAGGTTCAGACCTTTTGAGATTTCCGCATCGATCGTATTGGCACCAATCCCCAGAAGCGTATCAAGGAATTCATAGCGGGCACCGGCGCGCAGGGCCACGATGCGGTCCATGCGTGTGTCTTCGATATTGTTGGCGCTGCGCACCTTCCGCCAGTCGAGCGTGAGGCGGCTATTCAGGTTTTCCGAACGGGAGCGGATGATGGGATGGACGAGGCCCGCGCTCAGCGTCCAGGCATTGCCGCGCACATCAAACTGGTCGAGATTCCACCCGGGTTCGGTGTCCGCTACCGTTCCCGAAAACCGGATGCGTGTGCCGTAGGGGCCAACCGGCTGTTCATAGCTCAGAGCGCCATAGGAAAGCTCACGTTCCGAATTGATGGGAGCGTGTACGATCTGCGCTGTAATGGCTTCATTCAGACCCAGCATCGAATTCAATGTAACCGCGCCTGTCGCCTGTGTCGGGCCGAGGTAGCGACTGCCGTAATTATCAAGGCCGATCAAACCGTCAACCGGATCATAATCCACGATGATCAGGATATCGGCAGCGCCCGTTACACTGGGTGAAGGGCTTAAAACGCTCCGCGCCGTTACGCCCGGCAAATCATTGATGATCAGCAATTCGCGTTCGAGATCGCGGGCATTGAGCGGCCCGCCCGTGCGGATTTGACGCGCATAGGATTCGATATTCGCCATGTTGACGTTGCCGGCGTTTTCCGATTGTTCGATCCTGATCTGGTCTATGAATCCTTCAACGACACGAAGCGTGACATTACCGCCTTCTATTTCCTGCGGCGGCACGACAACCTGCGTCAGGATGTACCCATCATTGCGGTATTGAAGCATCAGCTCGTTGGCAATCGCATAAACATCGGCAAGGCTTTGCGTTGTTCCCAGACGGTGTTGATACACAGTGGCCAGTTCTTCGCCCGTGTAGACCGAATTGCCTTCGACATTGATGCTATTCAAGGTGAATGTGATTTTTTCGGCGCCGTCCGGTGCACCCACTGCCTGCGGACGATTCACGCGTATTTCCGGCTCCACCCGTGGCATCATGTCTGGCTGACGGAATTCTTCACCGGCACGGGCGGGGTCCGCGATCGTGCTCTGGTTGTTAAGCTGCGCATATGCCGCCGATGTAAAGAAGGTGCCGGCCATTAAAAGACCGAGTGCGCGAGCGCCAAAGCCCAGATGAGAATGCATGTTGCGTGCGGCTGTCATTTTCTGCCCCGAAAAAAAATCAATATTTTATGATGGGGCCTTTATAAGCCCGTATGGAAAAATGCTTATCAGATACCCTTGCCGAAAATACGCGATTTTCCTTTGTAGATCAATGCGCAAGCCACATTTTGTATATTAGAGACGTCAGGAAGAAGCAGGCACGAAGCTGTCCGCCGCATATAAAAAATCAATACATATCAATGTTTTAAATCCAGGCCTGACAATTTTGCAACATAGGCGACAAAATCGGGATCCTCCCCTTTCATAAGGGCCGGGAGGGCCGCCACGAAGTTCGGTTTGTCCAGCCACGATTGGATGTAATCGACCCAGCTGTTCCACATACGTTGATAGGCGGGATCCTTTTCGCTTTCGAGAAGGATAAAGGCGCGTTCAAAAAGCGATATCAGCATCTCATAGAGAATATATTGCCGCCGCTGTGTTTCGGGGTCGCCGCTAGGCTGGCTATGCATGTCGAGCTCGGGATATTCAAACAGTTTTTCCTGAATCTCGGCGTAGTGCCCCATCAGCTTGTCATAGATTTCTTCCTGTTCGTTCTGCCGCTCTTTGCGTTCTTGAAGCATGAACGTACCCACCGCCAGCGGTATACCGACCACCGTGGCGATATAGCTGAGCAGTTCCATGAATTCGAGCAATGTGAAGCCGAAAATGATCATAACCCCATTGTCGCACGAAATGGGCAGGTGTTAAATCCCCTTTGGAATAAGGAACCAGTAACGGCCCTTGGCCTTCATCGGACCGGCCTTCGCTTCTGCCGCCGCACCCGATCCCCAGAACACATCGCCGCGCACCGGCCCGCGGATCGCGCCACCTGTATCCTGCGCCATCATCAGGCGGTTGAATGTCTTGCCCGAAAGATCCGTCACATCGGCGGACAAAAAGACAGGGAACCCATAAGGGAACAGACTGTGATCGATAGCGAGCGATCTTTGTGCGGTGAGTGCAATCCCTTCGCCGCCTTTCGGTCCTGTACCCGTGCCCTCGTTCTTCATTTCTTCAAAGAATACATAGGATTTGTTGGTGTTCATCAATTCATCGGCCTGTGCCGGATTTTCCCGCATCCAGCGCGTAATCGATTCCATCGACACATCCTCTTTCTTATAAATGCCGCGCTTTACCAGTTCGCGTCCGATCGCGTAATAAACATGGCCGTTCTGGCCGGCATAGCCAACGCGCATAATGGACCCATCATCAAGATGCACAATGCCGGAGCCTTGGACCTGCACAAAAAAGGCATCATGCGGATCATCGAGATAGACGATAGGTTTTGCCCCCGCCAGCTTACCGGCAACAATCTGTTCCCGCGTTTCGTAAGGCTTTAATTTCCCGGCAAGAACGCGCCCCGCAATGCGCTGGCCCTTCAACTCTTCGCGGAATTCACCAAGGTCAACCATCACAAGATCATCGGGACGGGCCAGCAGCGGATGCTGATAGGCTCCGTGTTTCGTGCGCGACCCATTCAGTGTGGATTCATAGTACCCTGTAAAAAGTCCTTCCGTGCTGCTGCCGTCGCTGACTTCGACAACCTTGAAATTGTTTTCCATGAAGCCGCGGATGGCGGTGCCATCCGTCGCTGTTATGCCTTGCAGCCTGCGGCAATTTTCCTGCCATGGCCCATATGTGCCAAAGACAGGATTCGCGGAAAACTTCTCATCTGGTGAGCGTTTCATGATGCGGGCGCAACTGGCCTCATATGCTTCGCGGAAATCAAACAAATCATCTTCATTCCATCCGGGAAGCGTGGAAAAGGAGGATGCTTTGAACACCGGCTCTTTCGACTCTGCGTCCAGTTTCGGTCCTGTTCCAGCGCAGGCGGACAGGAATAACAGAGTCGACAAAATCGTGAAACGAATATTCATGGATGACCTCCGGATAGACAAAAAATCCATACTCTGGCGAGTATGGATTGCTTTGCGCATTGCTGCAACGTCGTTGTTAAACGATGTGCGAATCCGGAACGGGCGTGCGCTCTTGTTCCTTCACATCGCCATCGCGGGTTTCATGGAGAAGCCAGCGTGGATCACGGCTTTTTAACGGCCTTGCAAAAGTCCAGATATCGTTCATCTCGGTAATCCGGTCCGGGTCGCCGGACAGAATGGCGCCGTCCTTATCACGAACGACGCATGTTTCATCCGCAATAAAACGCATGGTGACACGCGCTTCGCCGTCTACAACTTCCGCCCCCATAATTTCAGCGCGGCGCACGGAATGGATTTCGGTTGAAACGCTCTCACCGCTTTGTTCACGCTGCTTGAGGGCGTGGTCGAATGCGGCATACACATGCGGAGTTAAAAGATTCTGCAGTGTATCGCGGTCGCCTTGCGCGAACGCCTCGACGATAATCGCAAAGGCGTCCTGCGCACCTTGTGCAAATGTTGCAATATCGAAGTCCCGCATCTGGTGGCCGATCATCGCCAGCCCGTCTTCGGTTGCGATCCCGCCCTCGACACTCACATTACGCGGCAAGACAGGCCGCGTATCGATGGACAGCGGCATATCATCGTCTGCGCTAAAGGCGGATGGGACGGGCTTTACCCCGTCGATATCCGCCTGCTTGTCTGGCTGGATGGTAAAAGGGTTCGGGCGTTCACGCTCGTCCCCGTGACGGGTTCCAAGGATGGAACGCAGCCAGAAAACCAGTCCGGCGGCAATCAGGGCATAAAGAAGGAGTTCGGCTTGCAATGGATCGCTTTCTTTATTGATATCGGTTGATAATCTTGAAATGTTCCTTAAGTTTAGCACGGTAATCATCAACAAAGGAACGCTTTCCCGCCTAATCTGGCGGCGAATGGCCCAAAAAGCAAGGATTAGGATGATCTTTTTATATGGCGCGGTGGCGCTTGTTTTCCTCGAAATCGCCATATTCGTTATGGTGGGCGATGCCATTGGCTTTCTGGCGGCGCTTGCGTTGTTCTTCGGCGCGGGAATTCTGGGCGTGGCGCTGGTCCAGCATCAGGGGCTCGGCCTCCTCGCCCGCCTGAAATCGGCGCTGGATCGCGGGTTGATGCCGGTTGACGAAATGTTCGACGGCGCCTGCCTGATGGCGGCGGGGATCCTGCTCTTCGTGCCGGGATTTCTCAGCGATATCCTGGCCTTCGCGCTTCTGGCCCCCTTCATTCGCAAGTATATGAAAGATTTTCTCACCCGTCGTTACGGCGTTGATGGCACGGTGGTTCATCCGGATACGGGCGTTATCGAAGGCGAATTTATCCGGGTGCGGGAGGATGCAGCGCCCCTGAACCCGCCGCGCACGGGCTTGTAAGCCGGCCGTCTTCATGCTACCCAAAAACCTCAATCCAAAGAGGTAGAGAATTATGTCCGATCAGAACCAAAGCGATTCAAAGTCCCGCGTCGATGTCGATGTGCCGGATCTTCCCGTTATGGTTCACGCACAATATGTGAAGGATCTTTCGTTTGAAAACCCGAACGCGCCGGACAGCCTCCGTCCGTCGAAGGCGCGGCCTGAAATGGACATCAACATCATGCTGGATGCGCGCCGCGTGCCGGATGACCAGAACCCCGATCTCTATGAAAGTGCCTTGAGCCTGAACGTCAAGGCAACCCGCGAAGGTCAGGTCGTCTTTATCTGTGAAATCGTTTATGGCGCGCTGGTCACCATCAAGGATGCGCCGGCGGACCGTATCAACCCGACACTTTATATCGACGTACCCGCCATGATGTTCCCGTTTGTGCGGCAACTGGTCGCCAATGTCAGCGCGGCAGGCGGCGTCCCGCCCCTTTATCTGAACCCAATCGACTTCCGCGGAATGTATCTGTCGCAACGGCGCGACCAATCCGCGCCGATCACGGCGACGGCGGGGAATGCTTAGCAACATCAGGGCTATGGAGCTAAAATTTCTGTAGGAACTTCGCGCTGAGTTGTCGTCCCGTCGCCAAGCTGACCATTGCTGTTGTATCCCCAGCAGTAGATCGCACCATCATTACGTATGGCACAGCTATGAAGTCTTGAACTTGTAAGCTGCTTAAACGAATGCCCGCCCGACACGGCCGTTGGTATGCTTTTGTTAACTGTCGTATTATCACCTAGCTGACCAAAGGCATTATACCCCCAGCAATAGACCGCCGCATCGTTACGAAGACCGCAAGTAAAGTCTCCTGCGCTGGCAAGTTGAGTGAACACATGCCCGCCCGACACGGCTGTTGGTACGCTCTTGTTGACTGTAGTACCGTCACCTAGCTGGCCGTAATTATTATACCCCCAGCAATAAGCCGTGCCATCGTCTTTCAGGCCGCATGTATGATAATACCCTAACGCAATCTGGGTAAAAGTATGCCCGCCGGATACGGCTGTCGGCACCAATTTCTGGGTTGTTGTGCTGTCGCCCAAAGTCCCATACATATTAAATCCCCAGCAATAGGCCGTGCCATTGTCTTTCAGACCGCATGTATGGGTGTTCCCGCCTGCAAGTTGCGTGAACACGTGCCCGCCGGATACGGCTGTTGGTACGCTCTTATCAACAGTCGTATTGTCACCAATCTGGCCATTACTATTATATCCCCAGCAATAGGCAGTGCCGTCGTCTTTAAGCCCACAGGGATGATTGCGCCCTGTTATTAGTTGCGTGAACACGTGCCCGCCGGATACGGCTGTTGGCACGCTCTTGTCAACAGTCGTATTGTCACCAATCTGGCCATACTGGTTGAGGCCCCAGCAATAGGCCGCACCATTGTCCTTCAGGCCGCAGTTATGGTTGGCTCCGGTTGTCAGCTGTGTAAATACGTGTCCACCGGACACGGCTGTCGGTACCAATTTTTGTGTTGTTGTGCCGTCGCCAATCTGGCCATAATTGTTGTGTCCCCAACAATAAGAGACTCCATCGCTGCGAAGTCCGCAACTATAAAAACCTCCTTTTGCTGTGATCTTTCTCCACGGCGTTACTTGCGAAGGGTCCGTGAACGCAACCCACGCCGTGCCGTTGCAGTAATCATATTTCGGCGTGCCCCCCGTATAACGCATCGTCCCCGCAAGATCCGCGCTGCACGTGTTTGTATCATTGGCGAACATAAAGCTGCGGTTTTGATGGTCCATCAATGAAAACTGCGGAACGGGCGCAGGGGTCGACCGACTGGTCGTCGTGCCATCGCCTAGTTCGCCGCTCCAGTTCGCGCCCCAGCATAAAACCATGCCGTTCGCCTTGATCCCGCAAGTGTGATAGGTGCCGGGCGCGATTTTGGCGTATGTGCCGTTTCCAAGAACAACGGTCGGACTGCTCCGGCCGGTTGTCGTGCCATCACCCACTTGCCCCGATGCATTCTGCCCCCAGCAAAGCATGACGCCATCATGGCGCAGACCACAAGTATGCCATGTATCAGGGCCAAGCTGTGTGAATTTATGACCACCGGTCACAAGCGTGGGCGTAGAACGGTTCGTTGTCGTACCATCGCCTAATTGACCATCGCTATTCTGGCCCCAGCAATATCCATCGCCATTTGTAACAATGCCGCAGGAACTGCTCATCCCTGGTTTAATGTCGACAAAGGACAGTCCGCCAATCACCGCCGTAGGAACATTGCGGTCGGTGTTTGTGCCATCGCCGACAGAAGCATATTCGTTGTATCCCCAGCAATAGGCCTGCCCGCCCGCCACAATGCCGCAGGCCATGGATTGTCCCAGCGCAAATTTGATGAATTTATAACCGCCGCTTATGGCGACCGGCGCCGTACGGTTGGTCCAGCTAGCATCGCCTATCTGTCCCGATACATTGCTGCCCCAACAATAGGTGAGACCGTCTGTGCGCACGCCGCAACTGGAATATTCCCCCGCCTCGATCTGCGTAAATTTATGGCCACCGGAGACGGCCGTGGGCACGGATTTATCCACCGTGGTGCCATCGCCGATGGCGCCCGGTGCGTTTTCACCCCAGCACCATGCCGTACCGTCCGCCTTTAACGCACATGTATGTTCCGCGCCGCTATCGATCTGCACAAATGTAT
>CBFGQF010000036.1:0-12726 GCA_965650865.1 uncultured Alphaproteobacteria bacterium
TTATCGGCACGGGGGGCACGCGGCTTTTCCGCCTCGTTTGCTTTACCACGCTTAAGACGGAATGTTGCCAATTCAGGTTTTGCTTGTGGTGCTGGAGGGACCAATTCCGGTTGATCGGCCACAGGCATCGCCTCCATCGACGGCCCACCGCCCGCAACGTCTTCAATTGCAGGAATGTCCAATCCTGCGGACTCTTTTTCCTCGGCCGGGGCCACTTGCGCTTCAGGTGTCGGCGCAATCGCTTCGAGTTGGTCTAGAGGTTTCGCGTCCTCCTTGGCTTTATCGTTTGCCGGATCATGGATCATTTTATGACCCATGGCCTCAAGCACGGCATAAAGGTCGAGGATGTTTGACCCTAACCATTCGGCCATCTTATGCTGGGCCTGAAACTTGCCGCCCTGCGCACTGTCGTAAACGGCGCACACAACGCGGTCCAGCATGTCAACACGGATGGAGCGCGGACCATAGACCGGATAACCGATCGAACGGTAATAATCCGCATCGATATTCTTGTCCGTCACGCTAAAGGAAACGATTCCATCCTTCGGCAATTCGGCTGGCAATTCCTTGCCTTGCCACAATGTCAGAAGAATACCGCGCAATCTCACAGCAGCGGGTTTGTTAAGTTCCGGCAAAAATACAAGGATCGGCCCCATGCGCACTTTGCGGGCACGCAATGCTTTGCGCCCTTCTTCATCGAGGCCACCGATCAAATCCTCCAGCGCTTCACGCGGAAGGATGCCGAGCGCTTCTTGCAACTGGAATGCAATACCACGCGCCTGCGGCGTCAAATCATCGCCGCCCGTCAGACGGAACAAAGGCTCCAGCGTGAAATGGACATGGCGTTCCAGCCATGCTTGAATTTTTTCGGCAATCGCATTTTTGTCCTGCCCATCGAGCAGATTGGAATCCAGAACCTCTACGCGCGGCTTTAAAAGAAGGTCGCCCTTCCTGATACGCGCGACCGGATCGCCGGGAAGCGGGTTGGTGATATCTTGCTGCCATAGAATCTGCCCGTCATCGGCCAGCTTCAATTGTTTATCTTCGGCTTTCAAAATCATGGAAAGACGGTGTCCTATTTCTGGTTTCAGCGCTTGTCGCGCGGCTGTCATAATTGCTTTGAACTCTTCTCTACCCGAAGTCTCGTCCGGTTTAAAGCGAAAACCGGCCAATTCCCCTACTCTTTGCCCCTCGACAACAACTTCGCCGTTTTTCCGGATTCCGGCCAGCAAGGGGCTGCCTTCCTCCATTTTACCCAGCAAAACCGCCGATCTTTTATCGACAAATCGCTTGGTCAGGGCTTCGTGCAGGGCGGCAGACAAACGGTCTTCGATTTGTAAAGTTCGCCCCTGCCAATGCCCGGGGTCCAAAACCCAGTCCTTGCGGTGGGTGATATAGGTCCAGGTCCGGATATGGGCGATGCGGGTCATCAAGGCGTCGACCTCACCCTCCACATTATCCAGTTTGATAATGTGATCCTCCATCCAGTCCTCGGGCAGAATCGCATTTTCGGTCAGATGCATATAGATTTCGGCGACAAGATCGGGATGCGTTTCGGTCAGAGTTTTCCTGAAATCGGGGATCTGGCAAACCTCCCAGAGTAATTTCACCTTATCCGCACCGTCCGCCATCGCCATCACATGATCGCGGTTCATCATTTCGGCGAGCGTCAGATAATCATCCGATGGCCGCCCGCGTTGCAGGGTGGATTGACCGGACCCGACTTCCAAGGACTTGATCAGGGACATCGGTGAATGGTAATCGAGGTTCGAATTACGCCAGTAAATCGCCGGCAGCGATTCAAACTGGTGCTTTTCTATTGCCTCAACCTGTTCCGGCGGCAATCCTTTTACATTGCCTGTGGTGCCAAAGGTCCCATCCTTCGTGTAACGTCCGGCGCGGCCTGCAATCTGTGCCAGCTCGGCTGTGCTCAGCGGCCTCGGCTTTTCCCCGTCGAACTTGCGCGTGGCGGCAAGCGCCACATGACGGATGTCCATGTTAAGCCCCATGCCAATCGCATCGGTCGCCACCATGAAATCAACTTCGCCGGATTGGTACATTTCCACCTGCGCATTGCGGGTACGCGGAGAAAGCGCGCCAAGCACGACCGCCGTCCCGCCGCGCTGCCTGCGGATCAGATCGGCAATGGCATAAACATCGTCGATGGAAAACGCGACGACGGCGCTGCGTTTGTTGAGGCGGGTTATTTTTTTAAAACCCGTATATTCCAGAACCGACAATCGCGGACGCGTGACAATTTCGATCTTGGGAACAAGGCTCGTGATAATCGTGCGGATCGTATCCGATCCCATGAACATCGTCTGCTCTATCCCGCGGGCCCGCAACAAGCGGTCGGTGAAGATATGGCCGCGGTCCGGATCGGCACAAAGCTGTATCTCATCCACCGCCAGAAAATCAAACGGGTCTTCGACCGGCATCGATTCAACGGTGCAAAAAAAATACCGCGCCTTGGGCGGCACGATTTTTTCCTCGCCTGTGACAAGGGCGCAATGCGACACACCGATTTTTTCACACACGCGGTCATAATTTTCGCGCGCCAGCAAACGCAGCGGAAATCCGATGCAGCCCGTTTTGTGGCTTAACATCTGTTCGATGGCGTAATGGGTTTTTCCGGTATTGGTCGGGCCGAGCACCGCGGTTATCCGCCCCTCGCCGCTTATTGCCTTATTTGTAATTGTCATAGGATTTGATTTAAGCCATTTATGGCTTATTTCAAAGACATACAGCCATAAATTTGGCTTATTTCCAGATATAATTTTATAAGTTCAATAACGAAGGAATAAATTGAATGATGAAATTTTCAGTCCTGCTCGGTTTGACCTTACTGACCGCCATGCCCGTCGCATACAGCCAGACCGTCGATCCGCAGGCACAGGTTTTGAAAAACCAGATTGAAGCGATGATTGCCGCGCAAAAATCATCAGCGCAGAAAAACAGCTCGACGCTCGTCACCAAAGGCGGGGTTACGGTGGAAAAAGCACAAGGATATTATGCCTTTACTCTACCGCACATGACCTATACCGATGCAAAAGGCGTGCGCAGCGAAATCGGCATGATCGCTATAAATGCGTCGCCGGACGGGCCAGACAACTGGCGCGTATCCATGGCGATACCCACACCGATCAACAGCTATGACAAGAATGGAAAGCAACTGGTTCGCACCGATATCGGCACGCAAAATGCTTCGGGCGTGTGGAATACCAAGCTCGGCCATTTTACGTCGATGAATACAACCCTTGGCAATATCAGGATCAACGATCTCGTTTCCTCCAACAACATCACGGTTGATTCGGCGACCCTGACATCCTCGCTCAACGAAATCGAAACAGGCGCATGGACAGGCAAGGCGGAGAGCATTTTGAACAATATCGCCTTCTACAACGCCGCAACCGCTTTCACCTCGACCCTGCCGAAAATCACCATGTCGACCAATCTTACGGACACATCAGGTCAATCGGCGTTGACGGCCCAGGAAATTTCGGGGCGTTTGTCTTCGGGCGATGTCGATGGATACAATATCCTTAAAATGCTGGTCGGCACACCCGAACGGGTTAATGCGCAAGTCACCGGTCTGGATAGCGTTAACACGCAGTTGCAACAGGCGATGCTCACCGCGGCTCCGAACAAACGTCAGATGTTTTTAACCAGCATATTGACGGTGAGCGCCGTAAGCGGCATCGGCCGCCCTGTTGCGAATGATTCATCGAGCAAAACCTATGACCTCGTTTTCACACAAGGCGGTGGCATGACGATCAACGGCACTGATTTCGGATCAATTTTGACGGCGAAGAAATAAGGTATTTGTCATCCTGAGCGAGCAAAGCGAGCCGAAGGATCTCAAGAAATTCCTCGCCATGCTCGGAATGACATCAGAGAAGATAGCTCAAAACGCCATTCAACCTTTGCAGCCCCTGATCCGTTGCGGCCAAGACATCACTATCGAATGTTAAAAGCCCTTCGCCCTGAAGGGCTTTTATTTTTTGCAAATCGATAAGTTTTTCGATTCTATCGCCGCCCTCTTCTTCAAGGCGGGATACAGGAATTCCCTCACGAAGGCGCATGCCCATCATCAAACATTCAACAAAACGGTCGCGATGCGACAGGCTTTCAAACTCATGACTGCCGTGTCCCTGCGCGGATACACGTTCCAGCCACATATCAGGCGCACGATGCCCGCGTGTGGCTTGTTTGGCGCCATCAATCGTCAATCGCCCGTGCGCCCCTGGTCCGATACCGATATAATCTGTATATCGCCAATAGGTCAGGTTATGGCGCGATTCCTGTCCTGCCCGCGCATGGTTGGACACTTCATAGGCGGGCATGCCGGCCGCGCCCAAAATATCCTGCGTCGCCTCGTACAAATCGCCCGCGATTTCCTCTTCGGGAATTTTAAAATCACCGCGTTCATGTTGAATATAAAACGGCGTGCCTTTTTCGATGGTCAATTGATAGACAGACAAATGATCCCCCGCCATGGCGATGGCATCTTTCAATTCCGCGGACCAATCGGCCACAGTCTGACCGGGCCGTGCATAAATCAAATCGAACGAATAACGATCGAATATCGCGGCGGCGTCCGCCACAGCACGGCGAGCTTCGGATGCATCATGCGCCCGTCCTAAAAATTTCAAATCGTTCTCATTAAGCGATTGAACGCCGAGCGAAACGCGGTTTATCCCCGCCGTGCGAAAGGCGCGGAATTTATCAATCTCCACCGATGTCGGATTGGCCTCCAGCGTGATTTCGCAATCATTCGATATACGCCAGTGCCGCTGTATTTCATCAATGATCATGGCCGCCGTGCCCGGCTCCATCAATGACGGCGTGCCGCCACCGAAGAATACGGATGTCACCATCCGCCCCTTGGTCAACCCCGCATAATATTCTATTTCGGATTTATAGGCACTGCGCCATGCATCGTGGTCGATACTGTCCGATACATGCGAATTGAAATCGCAATAGGGGCATTTGGAGGCACAGAACGGCCAATGAATATAAATTCCGAATTGGCCGTTCTGCATGATTGTTAGTTCGCGAGTTTCGCGTCCAGTGTGATTTCGGCTTTGTACAATTTGGAAACCGGGCAGCCTGCTTTTGCGCCAGCGGCGATTTCCTGAAACTTCGCATCATCAATGCCGGGAATTTTGGCAACGAGTGTCAGCGCGGATTTCGTGATCGTGAAGCCACCATCATCCGGCGCAACGGTGACGCCGCAATCTACGCTCAGTTCATCCGCCGTAAAACCGGCCTTGTTCAAACCGAACGAAAACGCCATGGCAAAACATCCCGCATGCGCGGCGGCCAGCAATTCTTCCGGGTTTGTTTCGGGGCCGTTTTCAAAACGGGAATGAAAACTATAGGGCGTGTCTTTCAAAATACCGCTACCGCTCGTCAGAACGCCCTTGCCTTCTTTGCCGGTGCCTTTCCAGATGGCTTTTGCGCTTCGTGTAATGCTCATATTCATTCTCCTTTTAGGTAGGTTATAAATTTCTCGACCGCTTTGGCGCGGTGGCTAATGGCGTGTTTCTCATCGGAACTCATTTCACCGAATGTTTTTGCATGGCCTTCGGGTAGAAACATAGGGTCATATCCGAAACCTTCCAGCCCCCTTGGCGGCCATTGAATAGATCCCTCACAAACCCCTTCGAATGTTTCAATGCGCCCATCGGGATAGGCCAGAACCAGAACACATACGAACTGCGCCCCCTTGTCCGGATGGTCGCCCATTTTGTCATGAACAAGGTTCATTGCTTTTTGAAAGTCGCGCGGGGTTCCGGCCCAGTCGGCGGAATAAACGCCGGGCGCGCCGTCCAGCGCATTGACACACATGCCGCTATCGTCAGCCAATGCCGGAAGGCCCGTGGCCTTCATCGCCGTGACCGCCTTCATTGTTGCGTTTTCAAGGAAGGTCGTGCCCTCTTCCGGCGGCTCGATCAATCCCAATTCACCCGCCGTTTTCACTTCGCCGACAAGCCCCTTTAAAAGAGTATCAAACTCTTTTTTCTTTCCTTGGTTATGCGTGGCGAGGACGAGCGTTTCGATCATTCGATTACTGCCCCAACGCTTCGGCTTGTTTTACTTTCAGTTCGTCACATCCTTTGCGCGCGAGATCAAGCAGCGCAAGGAATTGATCCTGACTGAATGGCTCGCCTTCTGCCGTGCCCTGAATTTCGACGATGCCGCCTTTGCCCGTGATCACGAAATTGGAATCCGTGTCGGCCGTTGAGTCTTCATCGTAATCGAGATCGAGCACGGGGGTGCCTTCATAGATACCGCACGAAATCGCGGCGATGGAATCGCTGAGCGGCATGCGCGGCAACGCGCCGATTTTGACAAGATGCTGCATGGCCAGTGCCATCGCGACATAACCGCCTGTGACGGATGCCGTGCGCGTACCGCCATCGGCCTGAATAACGTCGCAGTCCACTTTGATCTGGCGTTCGCCGAGCGCGGGCAGGTCGACAACGGCGCGCAGCGCGCGTCCGATCAGGCGCTGGATTTCCTGCGTGCGGCCCGATTGCTTGCCCTTGGCCGCTTCGCGGTCCATGCGTTGATGGGTCGAGCGTGGCAGCATGCCATATTCCGCCGTGACCCATCCTTTGCCGAGGCCCTTCATCCATCCGGGCAATCTTTCCTCCACCGTGGCGGTACAAAGAACATGGGTATTCCCGAACTTGATCAGGCAGGATCCTTCCGCATGTTTGGAATAATGCGGGATAATTTCAACGGTGCGAAGGTCGGCGGCGGCGCGGCCGGAAGGTCTGGTCATATTTTGCTTTCTACTGGATATTTCATATTTCAAAACCGTTCTATATAGTATTCCCCATGAAGACAACAGGGACATATGCCAGTCTTGACGAGCGGGCACGGAATATTTTCCGTGAAATCGTCGAAAGCTATATGGTGAGCGGCGATCCGGTCGGATCGCGCACCCTGTCGCGCACCTTCGATTTATCGCCCGCCACCATCCGCAACGTCATGGCCGACCTTGAAGACCTTGGCCTCCTGGAATCGCCGCATGTGTCTGCGGGACGCATGCCTTCCCTTCAGGGGCTGCGTTATTTCATCGATGGAATCATGGAAATCGGCACTTTGTCCGAGGCCGAACGGAAGGTTCTGGAATCGCAATATAGCGAACAATCCTCGGCCCCCGATATTTTCGATCAGGCGAGCCGCCTTCTCTCCGGCCTTTCCTCCAGTGCGGGGCTGGTCGTCGCGCCCAAGGCCGATAAGGCCATTCGCCACATCGAATTTGTCTCGCTGGCGGCGGACCGCGCGCTGGTCATCATCGTCCCCGAAGATGGCATGGTCGAAAACAGGGTGATGCAATTGCCGGCCGGAATCACACCGGACATCCTGAAACAGGCCAGCAATTTCCTCTCCGAAAGGCTGTACGGTAAAACAATTTCCGAAATGCGGGATGTGATTCGACAGGAAATCAGCGCCCGTGAAGGGGAACTGGGACAGCTTATGACCCGCATCGTCGAAGAAGGCCTTGCCCTGCAAACAGGGGATGGGA
Organism: uncultured Alphaproteobacteria bacterium; assembly: GCA_965650865.1. GTDB lineage: Bacteria > Pseudomonadota > Alphaproteobacteria > Micavibrionales > Micavibrionaceae > Micavibrio_A. The sequence continues at coordinate 7,541 of CBFGQF010000036.1, forward strand.
CTCTCATTGTCCGCGGCGCGGCCAAATTGCTCGACCAAAGCTCGCTGCAAGACCTTGAACGGGTCCGGATGCTGATGGAACAGCTTGAGGCGAAGGAAACGGTCTCAAAACTGCTGGATCAGGCCTCTCAGGCCGACGGGATCAAAATTTTTCTTGGCGCGGAAAACCCGGTGTTTCAGGATGGCGGCTATTCCCTCATCCTCCGCCCCTACCGCAACGGGGCGGGCTCATTCGTCGGCGCGGTCGGCGTGATCGGCCCCACCCGCCTTGATTATGCAAAAATAATCCCGAGCGTAAACTTCATGGCCGAAATGATTGCGCGTAACATCCGGAAATTGTCGGGCGAATAATTGCCCCGCGCCGTCAATATCTGTATCCTTGGCGGATAACGATGGAGAGAGAACTGTGTCCCGTATATTCGCCTTTTTGATGATCGCCCTCTTGTCTGTGCCCGCGATGGCGCAGGACGGCACGCCCGAAATGCAGACCTTTGACCCGACGGGCAGCGGCGCGAACAAAACCGGTGAATATATCCGTGACCTTCAGGCGCGCAGTCAGGTCGACAAGGGTTTTATAAAGCCTCAAACCGTTCACGTTTCTATCGTGCACGAACCTTATATGGATGGCGACCAGTTCGGCCTGCAAATGGCGGTGCCGGATGTGGAAAGCGGATGTTACAAACTCACGCCTCTTGAATATGAAGCAAATTTCATCGACCCTTATTTCCTTGATATCAAGGTAAAGCGTTATCGCCGTATCGCGCCCGAAGGCGCATCCTCTGCAACGCAATGCGATCGTCAGAATAAAATGTCTACGGCCATGATGGTTCTGTCGAAGGCAGACCTTCTCTCCCGCGGCACGAAAGAAATCCGCTTTTCGACAGAGGCCGCGATCGACACCTATAAAATCAATTTGTCCGATGCGTCCCTGGAACTCGTTCCGCAAAGCATGGTGGTCTTCAAACCATCGCAATTCGGCGGCGAACTGAAAGACCGCATCGTTTATAATTTTACAGGCGACAATGTCGTGGCGCTTCATGTGCCGATGGCGCAGGCCGGTGATGAAATCGGGAACGAGCTATTGAAATTCGCGGGCATGAACGCCCTCTCCCCCACGGGCAACACACCGGGGCGCAGCGGTACGGGCGCACCGATTCTTTATTTCCATGACCAAAGCGGTGGTATCCAAAGCCAGATCGGCCCAGACGGATACGGCGAAGTTGGCACCATCACCGTGGCCCGTCCTTATGACGGGGCGAATGGCCGTGTCTGGACCCCTGTCACCCTAAGCGTCTTTGCAACCCGCCCGGGAACCCAGCTTTAATCCCTTATTTGTCATCCCCGCGGCAGGCGCGAAGCGCCTACGCACAGCGGGGATCCATAAAGTCCGGATCGCCGGACAATAACAAAACCACTGGAAACTTCGAAAAAACGACTTATAACTACTGCCATGACAAACGACGAACAAAACAAAACACCCGAAGAATTGCCGGAATCCATCTCTGAAATTCTGAATGACGCACAGGCGGCGGAATCTGCCGACGCTGCTGCGGAAGGCACGCCGGAATTTTACGAAGCCGCAATCAAGGCGCTTCAGGCAGAGGCCGACTCCGCAAAAGACAAAATGATGCGTGCGCTGGCGGACGCCGAAAACACGCGCCGCCGCGCCGTGAAAGACCGCGAAGATGCGGGCAAATACGCCGTGCAGAATTTCGCGCGTGACATGCTCGCCTTCTCCGATAATTTCCACCGCGCGATGGGCGCGATCCCGCCGGAACTGGCGAGCGATGAAAAAGTCGCGGGCGTGATTGCCGGTCTTGATGCGATGGACCGCGAATTGCTGTCCGTGTTTGAACGCCACGGCATCAAAAAGATCGAACCGCTCGATGAACCATTCAATCCGAACTTCCACGAAGTGATGTTCGAAGCGCCGATCCCCGGCAAACCGGGCGGCATCGTGATTCAGGTGGTAGAGGCCGGATACGTCCTTAATGACCGCCTGCTCCGCGCCGCCAAAGTCGGCATCTCCAAGGGAGAACCCGGCGGCACGCACCAGGTGGATCAAAGCGCTTAATTTGCAATTCATTCGTCATTGGTATAGTTTAATCATATATTAAATTATATGAAAGATTAGACGTATGGACCTATGGAAGATCGATACTCTCGATGAGGCCTTAGAGGCCTTAAAAACATACTCTATCCGAAACACCGTCTTCAAAGGTATGCCGCCGATTGATTGGAACGTGTGGAGCGATAAGATCGATTCCTTTCGTCAATCAAACCCACTTAAGGATGATATATCTGTCTTACGATATGCATTGGATGAATTGCACGATGGTCACAGCGGCATCATTAATGAGGAACTCACCAATGGAACGATAAAAACGCCCCCGATGCCTGTCGGCAGATTAATAGGCAAAACGGCCTATCTGCGCCTGCCGGAGTGGAATCGAACAAACGATGGGGATGATCGCTATACGGTGGCTACACACAACATCATCAAAGAACTAGACCAATCGGATATAGAAGGATGGATTGTTGATTTGCGCATTAATTCAGGCGGCGACCACGCACCAATGCTTGAAGGCATAGGCCCGCTTCTTGGAAATGGAACACATGCATATCTGATCCATCCGCAGTTCAACTTCAAAGAACAACCTTGCGAAGTGAATACAGCCTATAGACCTCAACAAGCCAATAAACCTATTGCAGTGTTGACAGGTAGCGGCACCAACAGTTCCGGCGAATTAATACTTCTCGCATTTCAAAAATTAGAAAACGTAAAAACTTTTGGCGCGAACAGTGCAGGAAACTCTTCCTCAAACCCCGCCTTTAAATTTCAAGACCGGGTTGTCGCGTTCACGGCCGGATTTATGGCTGACCGTGATAAGGTCCCATACGAAGGTAAAATACGCCCTGATGTCGCTTTTACGGGTGGAGCACGCCCTCAGGACATCAAACTGGAAAGCTACGACCCGGCGACCGATGAATTGGTCAAATTCGCTTCTCAATGGATCCGCCACACCGCAAATCCAATCCCGAAAACCGTCCCAATGCCCCCCGCCCCCTTTTAACAGCCAATCCCCGGCAAACCGGGCGGCATAGTGATTCAGGTGGTAGAGGCCGAGTATGTATTCCACGACCGTCTGCTCCGCGCCGCCAAAGTCGGCATCTCCAAGGGAGAGCCCGGCGGTACGCATCAGGTGGATCAAAGCGCTTAAGCCTTATACTGACGGAGGGTTAATCTGTTCAGCCTTCACAATTCTCGGGCTGACAGCAATCTTGGCCGCAAAATCTGCAAGATTTTTCATGTAAGACTGGAATCCCGGATCTTGGATGCTGCTAAAATCAGCACAATGCGATCCATCATAAATGTTGGCCGAGCCGTAAGGTTGATGGCTTTTTGTCGCAATCCAAAAAGTCTCTTTGTCTGCATATGCTGAAAGATGGACGCCAAAATCACCTCTTTTTAACTTTATAGGACGCCCCGCAAATCGCTCCTCGGAATTAAGAGAAAATGCGGCAAAATATGAATCTGCCTTGGATTCACTCGAACGTTCGGAAGGTGTGAAAGTATAACGATCAATGATGCCCAGCTTCTTCGCGCTATCCATAAACTCTGTTACAAAATCCACAGCTTCTGCATACGCGACCATAGATGGAGCAAGGTCTTTTTTTCCTTGGTTTCCAAGAATAGCCACCGCGTTAGTAAAAAGTTCTTTCATATACACCCTCTTCTTTCCGGAGACTTAAGCCAGCCCATTTATTATGTCAAGAAAAACGTGTGATCCGCCGTAATCACCGCCCCGTATAAATCATAGAAACCGCAAAAATCTGCCCACAACCGGGGGAAATTTTGGGGTTTCGGCTCTGGCATTTACGGCGGCGTGTGCTATATAAACCGCTGTGGAAGCCACGTGCTCCCCATAGGAAATGGTGGGATGGTGCTACTTCAGGTGGGCTATCCCCGTAAATTTGCCAACGAAAGGAATATGTTATGGGCAAAGTCATTGGTATTGACCTTGGAACAACCAACTCCTGCGTGTCCGTCATGGACGGAAAAGAAGCGCGGGTTATCGAAAACTCCGAAGGCGCGCGCACGACGCCGTCTATGATCGCTTTCACCAAGGATGGTGAACGTCTTGTGGGTCAGCCCGCAAAACGCCAAGCGGTCACAAACCCCGAAAACACTCTTTATGCCGTTAAACGTTTGATCGGCCGCCGCTTCGATGACGCCGAAGTGCAGAAAATGATCAAAACGGCCCCTTTCAAAATCATCAAGGCCGACAACGGCGATGCATGGGTGGAAGTCGACGGCGAGAAAAAATCCCCGGCGCAAATCTCCGCCATGGTGCTTCAGAAGATGAAGGAAACCGCCGAGAGCTTCCTTGGTGAAAAAGTCGAGCAAGCCGTTATCACCGTTCCGGCGTACTTCAACGACTCCCAGCGTCAGGCGACAAAAGATGCCGGTAAGATCGCGGGCCTCGAAGTTCTGCGTATCATCAATGAACCGACAGCCGCGGCCCTTGCCTACGGTCTCGACAAAAAATCATCCGGCACCATCGTTGTGTACGACCTTGGCGGCGGTACGTTCGACGTTTCCGTCCTCGAAATCGGCGATGGCGTGTTCGAAGTCAAATCCACCAACGGGGATACGTTCCTCGGTGGGGAAGATTTCGATGATCGCGTTATTCACTATCTCGCGGATGAATTCAAAAAAGAACAAGGCATCGATCTGCGTCAGGACAAACTCGCCCTGCAACGTTTGAAAGAGGCCGCGGAAAAAGCGAAAATCGAACTCTCCTCCTCGCAATCCACCGATGTCAACCTGCCGTTTATTACGGCGGATGCTTCGGGGCCGAAACACCTGAATATCAAACTCTCCCGTGCGAAGCTGGAAAGCCTTGTCGATGATCTCGTCCGCAACACGCTTGGGCCCGTCAAGGCCGCGCTGAAAGATGCGGGTCTGAAGGCATCCGACATCGATGACATCGTTCTTGTCGGCGGTATGACACGTATGCCGAAGATCGTCGAAACCGTGAAGGAATTCTTCGGCAAGGATCCGCACAAGGGCGTGAACCCTGATGAAGTCGTCGCCGATGGCGCGGCGATTCAGGGCGGCGTTCTGCAAGGCGACGTCAAAGACGTTCTCCTTCTCGACGTGACACCTCTGTCCCTTGGTATCGA
>CBFGQF010000037.1:0-12647 GCA_965650865.1 uncultured Alphaproteobacteria bacterium
TGTGTACTCTCAACAACAGCAGACCCAGCCTCTTTAGGAGGGATGTTCGATGGGTTTTGTACGCCTGTAGAATTATTTACCTGAATACAAAATGCTTGGGTCACGTCCGGAAGAAAAGCTATTAGGTCAGAACAAGAACTTTGGTTACAAGTTGAACCGCTTCCCTTTGCGGCATTGGCGCCAATAAAATACCATGGTTTGGCAGATACCTGCACGCCGCTCGGCGGATCTTTCCATTCGACGCCGCCACCTTGCGGGTGAAAAATTTCGGCTTTCGGATTTGTGCCATAGGTGCCATAGGCAGACGCCGCGTTCGGATGCGCAAACCGTATATCGGTTTCACTGATGCCGTTTTGCATCACGAACTGGACGCCCCGCTCCAGTTCGCTGGCGTAACGCCGCACTTCGGACACCTTGATGACAACGGCTTCAGCATCGATCCCGGTACCGGGTTGGTAATTGCCCTTGGTGATGACAATCAGAATGCCGAGCAGAAAAATTGCCCCCAGAATGTAAATCAGGATATTACCGGATTGTCTGGATGCTTTGTGCTTCATGCGCATATCTTTTTATTGAGGTGAAATCGGCAGGCAGTCGCGGAAATAACGGCAGGCATCGCTCGCTTGCGTTTTCGTCAGATTGCCGAGGCGGCCGCGGAACAAAATCCCGCCATTGCCGGATTGAAGCGGCACGACGATAGGCGTGGCATGCGATAAATCGGTTGGCAATTTTCCTGCGGCGCGGCGCAGGGCGTCGTCCGCGGCGACGCGGCTGGTATAGGCGCCGATCTGGATGGACCAGAGATCGGACGGGTTCAACACTTTCATCGGTGCCACGGCGGCCTTTTGCTGCAATTGTTGCGACAGGTCGCGCGGCGGGTCGATCACGTTGCTTTGGGTTGCGGCATTTGCGGCGATGCGCTGATGGCGTGTTTCACCTTTATAGACGGCGGCGGCAAGCAGGCCCGTTTCGATGCGGCGGGTTGTGGCGGCATCGTAATCGCCTTGCCCCGTGATCTCGCTATATTCCCCGCTATTGATGGCATTGTGGACGTTTGCAATCGCTTCGTCTGTTATATCGGGCGCCGCGGCGGGCGCAACCGTAATGGTCTTGCCGTTATTGTTCAGGCTACCCAGAGACGTGAAACCCTGCGCTGTTTGCGGGACTGGCGGCTTTGCCGATGGCGGGGGTACTGGTGCTTGTGCCTGCTGGACCGGCGGTGCCACGGCGGGGATAGAGGCGCTGGCGTGCTGAATGGACGAACGGCTCTTGGCGAATCCCGCATCCAGAATGCCGGCCATATGGTCGTTTCTGGTTTTCCAGCTGCGTCCGCCGAAGACGACGCCGATCAGGCGCCGGTCGCCGCGTTTGACAGAGGCGATGAGGTTATAGCCGGAGGCATTGATAAATCCTGTCTTGAATCCATCCATTCCCCGATAGGAACTCATCAGGCGGTTGTGGTTGTTATAGGTCTTGCCGCGATAGGTGAATTGCTTGGTTGAAAAGTAACGGTAGTAATTCGGATAACGCGCAAGGACATAGCGGGCGAGAATCGCCTGATCACGCGCCGTCGTCACCTGTCGCGGATCATGAAGGCCGTGCGCGTTGCGGTATGTCGTGCGGGTCATGCCGATGGCGCGCGCGCGCTGGGTCATGCGTTCGGCAAAACGCTCTTCCGATCCGCCCAGATATTCGGCGACGGCAAGGGATATGTCGTTGGCCGATTTTGTGACCATGGCGAGGATGGCGTCTTCAACGCGAATTGACGATCCGGCAGGCAGGCCGATCTTGCTGGGTGGCGCGCCTGCGGCACGTTTGGATATGAGTATCTTATCACTTGGGCGAACGCGCCCCGCTTCCATCGCATCGAACAAAAGCATCAAGGTCATGACCTTGGTCAGGGACGCGGGGTGCAGGGACTTGTCGGCATAACGCTGCGACAGGATTGCGCCGGTTTCGGCATCGACAACGATCGAGGCGTATTTGGGATTGCCGCCGGATGATTTTTCACGCGCGGCCTCGGCCGGGAAACTTGCGCCCAGCACCAATATGACCGCCATGAAAAAGGCCGTGATTCGTCCCAATGCCCTGTCTCCTGAAGGTTTCCGCGGCCCACCAAAGGGCGCGCCGTTAACCTGTCTGTTATTTTTGTCGATTGTACTGAAAAACATTGAAAAACCCGTTACCCGCTGCGATGCGCCCGGCGCATGCCATCCCATGGTTAATATTTTAGACACATATAATGGACTCTGTCTAGGAAACTGGCCGCTTTCGTGTTTGTGCAGTGCACAAAAAATATATTGACGCAACGTTGCAAATCATGATAGGTTAATATTGTGCGTTGCAAAAAATTACGTAAATGACCGCAGCGTCACAACCATAGGAGGTTGCCATGGCCGATAAAAAAGCCAAGAAAAAGACAGTCGCGAAAAAGTCGTCCGAAACCGTCATCAAGGCGGCAGCTCCGGCTGAAAAAGCGACAAAGAATGTTTTTGCTGCACTTCCATCAAACGATTTTTTCAAGGAGATACCCATGTTCAAAGGTAACAAACAATTCGATAAGCTGACGCAGGACGCGGCCGTCATGGGTCAGGACCAAATCGATGCCCTCATGAAATCCTCTTCCATTTTGCAAAAAGGCATCGAGGAAATCATCAAAACGGCCTCGCAAATCGCGCAGGAAGCCGGTGAGAAAAATGCTGCGGCTACAAAGGCGTTGTTCTCCTGCAAAACTCTGAATGAATTTGCTGATACGCAATCCAAGCTTGCACAGTCCAGCTATGACACGTTCCTGACGAACGCGACGAAATTGTCGGAACTGAGCGTTAAAATCTGCACGGATTCTCTGGCCCCGATCAATGATCAGATGGGCAAGACCATCAAAAAGGCGTCTGATCTGGCCGCTTAATCCGGATATAATTCCTTCGTATGAAATCCCCGCCGATGGCGGGGGTTTTTTTATAGGGCCAAAGCGGCTATATTGGATGTGGGTTATATAAGATGGAACTAAACCACATTCAACCGGCCTTGCAACAATTTGCGGATCACCTTGAGCAAATTGTTCTTAAGAACCGGGCTGTCAGAGACGATTTCAAAAACCGGATGGGTCACAGGCATCTGTCTGCGCGGCAGCTTTCGCTTTTGGAAGAATTCGCCAGCGCGACCTTTGCTGAAGAATTGCGGGCGGGGGACCCGAACTGGTGGGCGGCTTTCACCGATTACATGAAAAAAACGATGACGGTCCTGAAAATGGATTTTCCGGATTTGCAGCAATTGGCGCTCATGGAAATGATCGTCATGACCGAATGGACGACGCAAAGCTTTGCAAAAATCCTGAATGTCCATACGAATGCGGCGCCGCCCGCATTTCCTGCCAACCCGCAAGAAATCACAACCGTGCCTATATTGCTGTCCTATCTGGAATATTCGCTGATCCCCGCCATGACACGGGAACTGGAAGTTTCACTTGATTATTCGCACGGCAAGATCGAAGCGCTGCTCTGGCACCGGGCGGAAGAATTGATCCGGGACCATATCCCCGGCTTTGAAACCTTGCGCTTCGTGCCCGATGAAATCCGCGCCGAAGATCATCTGTTACTAACCCTTTAGGCCTTTCAATTGCCTTATTGCCGGATTATATTTTACGCCAGAGCGCGGCTTTTTTGCGCTACAATAAAATCTATATAATAAAAACATGATGGACACGATTTTGCAGCCAGTAATTATGGACGACGATACGCCGGCCCTGCCGCCGCCCGATGGCGGGGATGATGGCCATGGCGGCGATCAGGAGCGGGAGCGTCAGACGGGCCTGCTTTTAAAGCCGCGTCCGAAAACCAAAAAACCATCCATGTACAAGGTCCTGATTTTGAATGATGACTACACGCCGATGGAATTTGTCGTTCATATTTTGGAAAGGTTTTTCAACAAGAATAGGCAGGAAGCAACCGACATCATGCTGCACGTCCACAGACGCGGCGTCGGGGTCTGCGGAATTTTCACCTATGAGGTGGCTGAGACGAAAGTCGCGCAAGTCATGGACTTTGCGAGGGCGAATGAACAGCCGCTGCAATGCACGATGGAGAAGGAGTAAGCGAACATGCTATCCCGTAATCTGGAACAGACCCTGCATCGTGCCCTGGCCGCCGCGAACCAGCGCAGCCACGAATATGCCACGCTCGAACATCTGCTACTCGCATTGACGGAAGATCAGGACGCAATGGCCGTGCTGCGTTCCTGCGGCATTTCGCTCACCGATTTGCGGGATCAACTCGAACAATATCTGGACGGCGAACTGGCCTATCTTATTTCCGGTGAAGGGGAAGAGGCGAAGCCGACCACCGCGTTTCAGCGCGTGTTGCAGCGCGCAGCCATCCATGTGCAGAGCTCGGGGCGGGAAGAAGTAACGGGCGCGAACGTTCTTGTGGCGCTTTTCTCCGAACGTGAATCGCATGCGGTTTATTTCCTGCAGGAACAGGATATGACGCGTTTCGATGCCGTGAATTATATTTCCCATGGCATCGCGAAAGTACCGGGGCAGGCCGACACATCCAAAACGCCCCGCGGCACCGAAGAGGCGGCTGCCGAAGCCGTCAAGGCTGGCGGCGACGCCCTGAAAGCCTATACCAAAAACCTCAATGAAAAGGCGAAAGAGGGCAAGATCGACCCATTGATCGGCCGCCAGAAGGAAGTTGATCGCACCATCCAGATTCTCTGCCGCCGCAGCAAGAACAACCCGTTGTATGTCGGTGATCCGGGCGTTGGTAAAACCGCGATTGCCGAAGGCCTCGCCAAGAAAATTGTCGAAGGCGATGTGCCGGACGTTTTGAAGGATTCCATCATCTACTCGCTCGATATGGGCGCGTTGCTCGCGGGCACGCGTTATCGCGGCGATTTCGAAGAACGCCTGAAACAGGTTCTGGCAGAGTTGGAAAAGCTCGATGGCGCCGTTTTGTTCATTGATGAAATCCACACCATCATCGGCGCGGGTGCCACCTCCGGCGGTGCGATGGATGCGTCGAATTTGCTCAAGCCATCTTTGTCGAACGGTACGCTTCGCTGTATAGGCTCCACCACCTATAAGGAATACCGCAACCATTTCGAAAAAGACCGCGCGCTGGTGCGCCGCTTCCAGAAGATCGATGTGTATGAACCGACGCTCGACGAAGCCGTCGAAATTATGAAGGGCCTGCGCCCGCAATATCAGGACCATCACGGCGTCACCTATACGGATGAGGCGATCAAGGCTGCGGTGGAGCTTTCCGCTAAATATATCGGTGACCGCAAACTCCCCGATAAGGCCATCGACATTATTGACGAGGTTGGCGCGGCGCAGATGCTGCTTCCCGAAGACAAACGCAAGAAAGTCATCGATGTCGCCGATATCGAAGGCGTGGTGGCGGCCATCGCCCGCATTCCGGCCAAATCGCTGACCAAGGATGACAAGACCGCGCTCAAAAATCTTGAACGTGATTTGAAAACACTGGTGTTCGATCAGGACGCGGCCATCAACACGCTGACCGATGCGATCAAACTATCCCGCGCAGGTCTGCGTGATCCGGATAAACCGATCGGCTGTTTCCTCTTCTCCGGCCCGACAGGCGTTGGGAAGACAGAAGTCGCAAGACAGCTCGCGAAAACCATGGGCGTGGAACTCAACCGCTTTGATATGTCCGAATATATGGAACGTCATTCGGTGTCCCGTTTGATCGGCTCCCCTCCCGGTTATGTCGGGTTTGATCAGGGGGGACTGCTCACCGATAAAGTGGACCAGCAACCGCACTGCGTGCTTCTCCTTGATGAAATAGAAAAGGCGCATCCGGACATTTACAATATTTTGTTGCAGGTGATGGACTACGGCAAACTTACCGATAACAACGGCAAGGTTGTCGATTTCCGCAATGTCATCCTGATCATGACGACCAATGCCGGCGCCGCCGAAATGGCAAAGGCGCCGATCGGGTTTGAACGTGGCTACCGCGTGGATGAAGATAAAGAGGCGATCAACAAAATGTTCACGCCGGAATTCAGAAACCGTCTGGATGCCATCGTGCCGTTCAAACCGCTGGGCCCTGAAACGGTTGTCCGCGTTGTCGATAAATTCATCGCGCAGCTCGAGGCGCAGCTGACGGAAAAGAATGTGGCCATCGTTCTATCCGATGAAGCCCGTGAATGGCTGGCGAAGAAGGGCTATGATCCTGCGATGGGCGCCCGCCCACTGGGCCGCGTTATTCAGGAACATGTCAAACGTCCGCTGGCGGAAGAATTGCTCTTTGGCGATCTCACCGATGGCGGTACCGTTCATATCGAAATCAAGGATGATAAAATCGCCTTCGATATTGATAAGGGCAAAAAATCACCGAAGAAAAAACCGGCGCCAAAAGAGACTGTGGAGTAATACGATCTGTCATTGCGAGGAACGTAGTGACGAAGCAATCCAGCTTCCGATATTGAGCCCACCGCAGGATGGATTGCCGCGTCGGCTTCGCCTCCTCGTGATGACGCTGTTAAAAAGTCCGACGATGAAAAGACGGTGAAGTAAGAGTTATCTTCGCATACATCTTAGCGGTCGCGACCACTGTTTTCCCCCATTATTTTGTTCGCCGGTGTCAAATCTTTGAATCATAATAACGGCATCAAGGAGCTGCGTGGAGGTTGCATAGTAAGAGCCACTAACGTTAATTCCTATACTGGCAAGGTTCAATACAACCCTGTTAGTCCATAATAAGTTGAGTTCATCTCTCGCAGGCACATACCAAGAAATACCTAATGCTCTGCACGTGGTTGCAGCAGGATAACTATATCCCCCGGGAGGAGTGTTAATAAGAATATTCGTAATAGATAACCCATCAGTATTATTGCTAGCATAGTTCGCAGACCCACTTGCAAAGACAACTGTTCCTGAATCACTATCTCTCACATAACGACGAGCTCCACCCAAATCTCCAACATAAATTGCACCGTCTGAAGTACATACTGTTCCTACAGGGCCTGTTGTGCAGACATCTGCCGGTGCGACATCCGCACCCTGAAACTGGACTCCGCCTCCAGCAAGCCTGAAAACATGGCATCGCTGATCCGCTGGCGCGTCGGCATTGACGTTATTACCGCTGGGTGTTTCATAGGAAATTTGTGCATCGGTGCATCCGCGCAGCTTTAATCGTTTCACGGCCATGTTGACGGCCTGTGTGTAGGCCGCGCTTGCCGTGGCATTGGCCTTGGTTTCTTCGCCCTCCAGCCAGCCGACATTGGTACGACTACCTTGTGTAAAGGCGTAAGCCAACGCACCAAAGAGGGCGACGGCGATCAGGACAAGAAAAAGGACGTTTCCAGACTGGCGAATATGTTTCATACCATAATCATACCATGACTTATGAGTTGGGTTTAGCAAAAACTCTGTGTCATAATAGGGTGTTAACGCAACTTTTACCGCATTCGGCCGTTTGCTGGCGTAACAGAGAGATTTCATGACCCAAGACCAAATCCTGACCTTTGCCGTGATCGGCATAACCGTTGGCCTTTTTATCTGGAATCGCTGGCGGTTCGATATCGTGGCGCTCGGCTCGCTCTTTGCCGCCGTGATGGTCGGGATTGTTCCGGCGGAGCGCGCTTTTTCGGGCTTTGCCGATCCGGTGGTGGTGACGGTTGCCTGTATCCTTGTCATTTCCGCGGCGATCTCCCGCTCGGGCTTTATCGATATGACGCTAAAGGTCATGTCGCGCTTTACAGATCATCCCTATCTCCAGATTTTCGTTCTGTCGCTGATGGTCATGGTGGCCTCGGCTTTTATGAACAATGTCGGCGCGCTGGCCATATTTATGCCGATCGCCATTTCCTTTGCGAGGAAGGCGGGGCGTAAACCGTCCGAACTTCTGATGCCGCTGGCCTTTGCCTCGCTGCTTGGCGGACTTGTCACACTTATCGGCACACCACCGAATTTGTTGATTGCTGATATCCGCGCCGATTTCGTCGGCACGCCCTATCAGATGTTCGATTTCGCGCCGGTGGGCCTTGCCATCTGCGCCGCTGGTCTCTTGTATCTGGTGGTGGGGTGGAAATTGCTGCCCAAAAACCGCCGCGGCGCGCCGCTCCCCGAAGAGCAGTTTTCAATCGAGGATTATGTGAGCGAGATCAACATCGAAGAAGGCAGCACCTTCATCGGCAAAACGGTGCGGGAGGTGGAAGGCAGCATCGATGGTGATTTGTCGGTGATCGGTGTGCTGCGCAGCGGATACCGAAATCTTGCCCCCTCGGGCCTGTTAAAGGTACGTGAGGGCGATACCGTTATCGTCAAGACGGACCCGATCACATTGAAAGCCCTCGTCGACAAAGGCAAAGTTTCGCTGATCGGCAGTAAGGAATTCGAAGGCGCGGCCCTGACCTCCGATGAGGTTGGTATTATTGAGGCGGTGGTGATGGCGGGCTCCGAACTCATCAATTTCTCGCCGAAGGATTTGAATCTGCGCCGCCGCTTTTCCGTGAACCTGCTGGCGGTGCGCCAGTCGAACGAACAGCGCCAGAAACGCCTTTCGAATGTGAAATTTCAGGAAGGCGATGTCATCGTGCTTCAGGGGAATATCGACACCATGTCCGAAACCTTGCGCGAACTCGGCTGTCTTCCGCTCGCCGAACGCGGCCTGCAACTGGGCAGGCCAAAAGCCGTTTTCATGCCGGTTGCGATTATGGGTCTTTGCGTGGCGCTCGCCGTGACGGGTGTGTTGCCGCTCGCCGTGTCATTCCTTGGCGGGGTTGTGGCGCTGGTGCTGTTGAAAATCATGCGGCCCAATGAAATCTATTCGGCTATCGATGTATCGGTGATCATCCTGCTGGGCGCCCTTATTCCGGTGACGCAGGCGATGCAGGATAGCGGCGGTGCGGAACTGGTCGCTGAATGGATATCCGGCTTTACGGGCGATATGCCGCTCTGGGGGGTGCTTGCAATCGTCCTGACGGCGACGATGCTGGTCACACCCTTTCTCAACAATGCGGCAACCGTCCTTTTGATGGCGCCGATTGCGGCCAGCATGGCAGCCGGGCTGAACCAGCCTGTTGATGCCTTTCTGATGGCGGTGGCGATCGGTGCCTCGTGTGATTTCCTGACGCCGGTGGGACACCAATCCAACACGCTGGTTATGGGGCCGGGCGGCTATAAATTCACCGATTACTGGCGGCTGGGCCTGCCGCTTTCCATTCTTGTTATTGCCGTCGGCGTGCCGATGATTATGCTGGTGTGGTTATAGCGTCAGTTCGAAAATCGCCTCGATCTCGACCGTAACCCCGAAGGGGAGGCTATTGGCGCCAACGGCCGTTCTGGCATGCCGGCCTTTTTCTCCCAGTGCGGCAACCAACAAATCCGATGCGGCATTCAATACCACGGACATCTGATCAAATTCCGGCGTGCAATTGACGAACCCGCCAACACGGACGCATCGCGCGATTCTGCTCCAGTCGCCATTAACGGCGGCCCCTGCCTGTGCAAGAACGTTGAGGGCACAGGCCTGGGCGGCTTTTTGCGCATCTTCAATTGACATATCCGCGCCGAGCTTGCCGAAATGCATTTTCTCGCCGTTCAGGAAGGGAATCTGCCCGGCGATGAACAGAAAATGGCCGCTGATGACATAGGGGATATAGTTCGCGGCGGGCGGCGCGGCCTGGGGCAGGGAAAGGCCGATTTCTTTCAGGCGGTTTTCGACATTGTCCATGGTCCACGTTTGCCTTTCATGGTATAAAAACTTGATTTTCTGGTCTTTTTAGGCCATTTCTGAAGGCGCGAAAAGAAAAAAGGTTGGCACATTCATGGGGCTTCTTTCACCGATCATTTCCCTGCTGGGGTCTCTCTCCCCTGCGCATATCACCTTTGTGACGCTTGTGAGCGGCGCAAAGCATGTTGGGACGGATTCCCTCGGCAACAAATATTACACGGCCAAACCGCGCAAGGGCTATAAGCGCGAGCGCCGCTGGGTGATTTACAAAGGGGCGCCCGAGGCGTCCAAGGTTCCGCCGGAATGGCATGGCTGGCTGCATCACCAAACCGATGCGCTGCCCACGCACGGCGAATCGTTCCGTCGCCCATGGCAGAAACCGCACACACCGAACCTGACCGGCACGGATCAGGCCTATCGCCCGCCCGGCCATATTTTAAAGGGCGGCCAGCGTGAGAGCGCGACAGGCGATTATGAAGCCTGGACGCCGTCCGAATAATTTTTGAAGTGGGGATTTTAAGATGAAACGCAATCACATTGAAACGGTACTGGGCGCAGTCGTCCTCGTCGTCGCCGCTATTTTTTTCGGCTTTAGTTATTCCGCGGCCAGTGTCGGCAATGTCAGCGGCTATAACCTGACGGCGGATTTCACCGGCATTGGTGGCCTGGGCATCGGCGATGCAGTGCAGATCAGTGGTGTGAAGGTTGGATCCATAGCCAAAATCGAATTACAACCCGAAACCTATCAGGCGCGCGTGACCGTGGCGATCGATGATTCGATCAAACTCCCCGAAGATACATCGGCGCTGATCAGCAGTGAAAGTCTGCTGGGCGGCCGCTATCTGGAACTGCAACCCGGTGCCTCCGATGAAATGCTGGGGGCGGGCGATCATATTTCCTACACGCAGGCGCCGCAAAACCTCGAACAATTGCTGGGCAAGTTTATTTTCAGTATGGATGGGGCAAAAGGCGGCGATGCCCCCGCAGCGGAAGATATTCCCGCCGAAGCGGTTCGCACCTATGACGATGCGGTGGAATCTCCGGCCCTTGACGATGCGCCTGCTGAAGAAACGCCGTAAAAAGGCCCCAAAGCCTTGATGTCATCCTGGCGGAAGCCGGGATCTTACTGAATAATGAAAGAAGATCCCGGATATAACCCCTTCGGGATTTTCCGGGATGACAGATGATAAGAATTCTTACATTTCCAGCGATTGCTATCACGGCCCTGCTGCTTGCCACAGCATCGCCTGCCCATGCGGAACTGGAAGACTACCCTTCCATCAAGTTACAGGGACTTGATAAATCAGTTGGACGCACCGTGACGTTCGAGGCGAAAGTCGGTTCAACGATTCAATACGGGCCTCTCTATATCAAGATACAAGCCTGCCGCAAGGCGCCGCCGATTGAAACCCCCGAATCTGCCGCGTTCCTGCAAATCTGGGAAGTGCCGCCGGGCTCTGATGAATCCGAATGGGTGTTTTCGGGATGGATGTTCGCTTCCTCTCCCGCGCTCTCGGCGATGGATCATCCTGTTTATGATGTCTGGGTCCTGGATTGCACCGGACGGGAAGAACCGATAGAGGAAATTCCTCCTCCGGAGGAGGAACAGGCTCAGCCAGAACAGGCAGGGGAACAAACCCCTGTGATAGAGGATTCGGAAGCAGAGCCCGAAACACCTTCGGACCAGCCGGTTGAAGATCCGTCGACTCTCCCGATGGATAGCGAAGCGGAACTGGAGGCCCCCGAGAATATGGAAGGGCAAAATATCCCGCAGGTTGATCCCGAATATGATCCTAATGCGCCCTATAATCCGGATGCTCCTTATTATCCGCAGCAACAGCAATCCGCGCCGCCGCAAGAGGATGGCATCTATTCTCCCAGTCAGGGCCGCGTCGTCCCGGTTCAATAGCCTTTCTGCAACTTTTCGCGTGTTGCTTCGTTGGTTTTCCTTTCTGGAGACAATCATGGCGATGCAATCCGGCGTGACGGACAGCGAATTCAACATGTGGCGGGCGGTATTCGCCTTCTCGCTGGTGGACCGGCTTTTAACAGTCGAAGAACAAAGCCTCTTATCCGGTTATCTGGTATCCGTACCCTTTTCCGCCGAACAAAAAAATATCCTGTTGGATGATTTCAAAAACCCACAGGATGTCGAAAAATTCTACGGTAAGATCAGCGATGAAAAAGACCGTGCGCGGTTTTGTGAACTGGCACGCACGCTGGTCTGGTCGAAAGGTGATATGGATTTGCAGGAAAAAATTATCCTGCGCCGCGTCTCTTGCCTTGGCACCAAGGAGGGGCGGAAAATATTGCATGAAAGCCGTAGTTCTGAATGGGTGATCGACTGGACTGACCGATATGAACGGGCGGGAATTCTGGGGATGATGCAGCACCCGAAAATATATCAGGCTGTGGTTTGATCATCCCTGCGGTGCAAATAATCAAACACAAATTCGTTGTCCAAGCCCATGGTGTCTAATCTTTTCCCGGTCTTGGCCATTTCCGTTTTGATCAAGGCTTCATATTCGGTTTGTGGCATCTCATAGGCGCCAAATCGCGCGATATTCTCATTCATGAACTGGCTATCGAGCACCGTATATCCGCCATAATCTAGCAGTGCGCAAAGATGGACCAGCGCGATCTTGCTCGCGTCCTTTTGAAAACTCACCATGCTTTCTCCGCAAAACACCGTGCCGATTGAAATGCCGTAAAGTCCGCCTGCCAGATTATCGTCCTTGTCCCAGCATTCGATAGAATGCGCATGGCCTTCGCGGTGCAATGTCAGGAACATGTTGATGATCGGGTCGTTGATCCATGTGCTCTCGCGCGCCGCACAGCCGCGTATGATTCTCTCGAAGGCGCGGTCGATTGTAACCTTATAGGGCTGTTTTTTCAGGGTCTTTATCAGGCTTTTCGGGATATGAAGATTGCGGATTGGAAGAAGCG
>CBFGQF010000038.1:0-12344 GCA_965650865.1 uncultured Alphaproteobacteria bacterium
CGATGAAGACAACATGCCATAGGGCCCCAAGACTGTCAAGGAAAATATTCCTATACCTTCCTGTTATCATCTCGCACGAGGGCGGAAAAAGACAGAATGAGATCGCAATACAGCGAAAAGAGAGTAATATAAAACGATGATCCGTTTCGTTGTCGTTCTCTATTTCTTTGTCCATCTGGCGGTGATGCTGAAAGTCCCGCAGTTCAAATGGCTGTCACGGGTGATTGGATACGGCCTTGCCGCCCTGTTTGCTGCCCTTGTCATATTTTCGGCAGAACCAAACAGCAATCTTGTGTTCATCTTCTGCGCGGCGCTGGCCGCCATCGGGGTTTTTGCCGCCGAAATCGTGGCCGGCATCTTCAAAAAAGACAAAAATTAAGGTGATTTGCGCCCTCCTTCTTGGTAAAACATCGCCATGAGCGAAACCACCGTCATTGCCGCGCAAAACCCCGAAGGATCGGTCGCCGATTACTTCGCGCTTTTGAAACCCAAGGTCATGAGCCTTGTGGTCTTTTCCGGATTTGCCGGAATGTATGTCGCGCCGGGTTTTGCGAATTTGCATCCCGTGATTGCCGCCACCGCCGTTCTTTGCATTGCGATTGGCGCGGGCGCGGCGGGCGCCATCAATATGTGGTATGACCGCGATATCGACGCGGTGATGAAGCGCACGAAAAACCGCCCAATTCCGCTGGGCAAAATTCCGGCGGAAGAGGCGCTGACCTTCGGCGTCATTCTCTCCCTCCTTTCCGTCATGACGATGGGCGTTGCCGTCAACTGGATGGCCGCCGCGCTCCTTGGGTTCGCCAATTTGTTTTATGTCGTGGTGTATACGATGTGGCTGAAACGCCGCACACCCCAGAACATCGTGATTGGCGGCGCGGCAGGTGCCTTTCCGCCGATGATCGGCTGGGCCGCCGTAACGGGCAGCATTTCGATTGAAAGCATTATTCTTTTCGCCATTATCTTTTTCTGGACGCCGCCGCATTTCTGGGCGCTCTCACTTTTTGCCAATTCGGATTACAAGGCCGCGAATATTCCAATGATGACGGTAACGGCCGGCGCGCGCAGCACCAAAATCCAGATGCTGGCCTATACGCTTTTGCTGATCCCCCTTGCCATCGCACCGTATATTCTGGGCATTGCCGGGATGGGATACGGCATCTTCGCGTTCGCGCTGTCCGTTTTCTTCCTGTTCACCAATTTCCGCGTGCTGGTTGATAAAACCGACAAAAGCGCCAAATTGATGTTCGGATATTCCGTTTTCTACCTCTTCGCGCTGTTTACCGCGCTGATGATCGACAAGGTGTAAAATCATGCCCATAGAAGAACTGCACAAAAAGAAACGCGCGAAGAACTTCATCGTTCTGGCCGCCATCGCCGGATGGATCGTTCTGATTTGGGCCATCACGATGATCAAAATCGCCAATGGCAGCTAACGTCCTTATCACCGGCGCCACGGGCGATTTCGGCAAGGCGTTCGCCGCACGATTTGCGGATGCCGGATATCATTTGTTCCTGCATGGCCGCGATCAAAGCAAAGTCGATGCGCTCTGTGATCTCTATCCAAATTCCGTGGGACTGGTCTTTGATATCACTGATAAGACGGCCATGCGCGCAGCCCTTAAAGACCTTCCTGCGATTGACCTTCTCATCAACAACGCTGGCCTCGCTCTGGGACTTGATAAGGCGTATGAAGCCAATCCCGATGACTGGGAAACCATGATCGATGTCGATGTGAAGGCACTCACCCTCGTCACACGCGAAATTTTGCCCGGCATGGTGGCCGCGAAGAAAGGCCATATCATCAATATCGGGTCAACCGCCGGTAATTACCCTTACGCGGGCGGCAATGTCTATGGCGCCGCCAAAGCATTCGTCAAACAATTCTCGCTGAACCTGCGCGCCGATCTGACCGGCACCAATATCCGCGTGACCAATATCGAACCGGGACAAGTGGAAACGCAGTTTTCAACCGTGCGGTTCAAGGGAGACGAAGCGAGGGCCAAATCCGTCTATGCCGGCACGAATTCGCTGCAAGCCGCGGATGTCGCCGAGGCCGTGTTCTGGGCCGCGACCCTGCCCCCTCATGTCAATATCAACCGGATCGAAATGATGCCGACGACACAATCATTCGCCGGTTTGTCGGTGGAGCGTAAAACCTGATGGATAAAAACACCAAAACGCTGCTGACCGTTTTCGGCGTGGTCGCGCTCATGATAGGCCTCGCCTTCGCTTCCGTCCCGCTTTACCGGATGTTTTGCGCGGTCACAGGCTTTGGCGGCACGACGATGGTGGCGGAATCCCTACCCGATAAAGTTCTGGAACGAACCGTGACCGTCAAATTCGACGCCAACACATCCCCCAATATTCCCTGGTCCTTCAAGCCGGAAAAACATCAGGAAACGGTCAAACTGGGCCAGCAGGGCCTAGTTGCCTTCATTGCCCAGAACAATGGCCCGCGTCCGACCGCAGGCACCGCCATTTACAACGTCACGCCCAATAAGGTCGGACAGTATTTCCAGAAGATCCAGTGTTTCTGTTTCGACGCGCAAACCTTAACGCCGGGCGAGGAAATGCAGATGCCCGTCCTGTTCTTCATCGACCCGAAAATGAACGACGACCCCAATATGGATGACGTTAAGACAATCACGCTGTCCTACACCTTTTTTCCGGCAGAATCAGAGGAGCTTGATAAGGCTCTCGAAGCCTTTTACAATGGCGCAAAAGACTGATAAAACCTTCCCGTAATATTTACAAAAAGCCAAAGACTATAAGGATTTAGCATGGGCCACGAGATTGAATACGGCACGACCGGCAAACCCCACCCCTATCACCTGGTTCGCCCCAGCATCTGGCCGCTGGCCGGTGCCTTCGCGGGCGGCCTGTTCGGCCTCGGCATGGTGCTTTATATGCACAAGGTTTCGATCGGTGATTTCAATATCGGCCTGCTTGGCCCGGCCCTTGGCGTTCTGTCCATCATGGCCGTCATGTTCTTCTGGTGGAAGGACATCATATTCGAAACAGTGACGGAAAAAGTCCATAACGGCATCACGGAGATCGGCCTGCGTTTCGGCATGGCGCTTTTCATCGCATCCGAAGTGATGTTCTTTGTCGCTTTCTTCTGGGCGTTCTTCGATGCGTCGCTCTTCGTGGCCGAAGCCAACCAGTATCTTCGCGCGGCGTTCACCGGCGGCGTCTGGCCTCCACAAGGTGAAACGAGTGCCGTTGAACCGATTCCGGCCTTTGACCTGCCCTTCCTGATGACGATGATCCTGCTGCTATCCGGCTGCACGGTGACTTGGGCGCACCATGCCATTCTGGAAGGCAAGAACAAGGAAGCGATTGTCGGGCTTGGCCTGTCATGGGCACTTGGTTTCATCTTCCTGTGCTTCCAGATGTATGAATATCATCACGCCACCTTCCCGTTCAAAGGCAACGTTTATTCATCGACCTTCTACATGGCCACAGGCTTCCACGGTTTCCACGTTTTTGTGGGTACAGTCTTCCTGTTCGTTTGCTGGCTCCGTGCGCGCAAAGGCCATTTCACGCCGCAGCGCCATTTCGGTTTCGAAGCCGCGGCCTGGTACTGGCACTTTGTTGACGTTGTCTGGCTGTTCCTGTTCATCGCCATCTATTGGTGGGGCGGCGCAGGGGCAGCGCATTAATGATGGCGATCGCTGTCCGATAAATAACTTAAACACGGGAAGGGTGATAATACCCTTCCCGTTTCACTTTGATTGTGAATGAAGCATGAAACGTCCCCCCCTTATCCAGACAATCATCGTCATCATCGGCGTTGGCATTCTTTGCGCGCTCGGTACATGGCAGGTTCAGCGCCTGCAGTGGAAGAGCGATATGATCGAGAAACTGGAAGCGGGATACGCCGCACTTGAAAACAATCAGGCACCGCTTCTTCAAAAAGCCGAACTGCAAAAAATATCTGCCGCCGAACAACCAATGGCCATAGGCAGGGTGCGGGGAAGCCTGCGGCGCGATGGCGCCATCCTGCTCGGCCCCAAACCGGATGAAGGGCGCATAGGATATCACTTGCTGATACCATTGAACCTGATCGATGGCGGCACGATCATCGTCAATACGGGATGGGTCGATGCCATCTGGAAGGACGATCCGGCGGACCGTCTTGTGATGTTGCCGCAAGAAAATGTCACGATCACCGGCGTTCTGCGAAAGGCCGACTGGAACAGGTTCACACCCAAAAACAGCCCGTCACAGGACCAGTGGTTCCGCGCCGATATAGACCAGATAGCGGCCGCGAAGAACCTGAATGATGTATATCCGTTTATTCTTTATGCCAGCGCGTCACAGCCGGAATTGCATGACGTCAAACCGCTGGATCAACGTTGGCTGCCACGCAACAAACATATGCAATATGCCTTGTTCTGGTATGCCATGGCGCTCACCCTGATTGTCGTGTACGGGTTTTACTGGAAGAGCCGGAAAGCCCTATAATCCCCCCCTAAAAAAATGGCCCCGAAGGGCCATTTTTGAATTTCGCGGAACATTCGTTAGTTCAGCTCTTCTTTTCTTTCAACATCACGCTGGGCGACCTTGACAATACCATCGCGGACAGCGGCGTATTGATTGTTGACTTCCTTGACCTTGGATTTGAATTTCTTCAGATCCGCGCCCGCCAAAGCCTGCCCGACCGGAAGGTTGATCGAGCGTGGATTGACATGTTTGTTGCTGACGAGGATTTCATAGTGGAGGTGCGGACCGGTCGAACGACCTGTCGTGCCGACATAACCGATGATCTGCCCTTGCTTCACGCGCTCACCGTTCTTGACGGAAATTTTGCTCATGTGCGCATAGGCGGTATCAAGGTCGCTGCGGTGGCGGATGCGAACATAATTTCCATACGCGCCAAGACGCCCGGCTTTTTTCACAACGCCATCACCCGCCGCATAAATCGGCGTACCGGTGGGCGCGGCGAAGTCGAGACCTTTATGCATTTTGCTGTAACCCAGCACGGGGTGGCGGCGCATACCAAACCCGGACGACAGACGCGCACCATTGATCGGCGTTTTCATCAGAGTTTTCTTTGTGCTCTGCCCATCGGGACCGTAATAATCAACATTCCCATCGGCGGATTCATAACGGTAGAGCGGGATATCGCGCCCCCCGAGAACAAGTTTCGCATATATGATATCGCCTGTTTTGGCGACATAACCATCGTCGGTCGCGTAGTTGCTATACATCACTTCGAGTGAGTCACCCTTTTGCACATCGCGCTGGAAGTCGATAGTCTGGGAATAAATCTTGATGGCGTCCGCCACAACCGATTGGGGAATGCCGGCCTTGGCGGCGGATCCATATAGCGAAGTTTTGATCACGGCTTTCTGGGCCGTAATAACTTCCTTTACCTCTTTTTCTTCAAGGCTGCTTTCATATTGCTCTCCCTTGCGGCTGACGACCAGAGTCTTGAGAGGATTGATCTGGATCTTCATGTCAGTGAGCTTATAGTTACGGCTATCCTCGCCGTTGGGCTCAAAGTGCATATGGATGTCCTGCCCAACCTTTAGATCGCGCGGGTCGAAATGATCATCCATGGCGGCGATGATATTATGCACATCGTCGCTATCGACACCTTCCTTCTGCATGACTTTGCCAAGCGCATCGCCGGAAGAGATAGTAACAACCCGGTCGGAAGGCCCGGCCGGGAGTTCGAATTGTGGAATTGCGGCGAGAGTCAGATCTCCAGCCTCTTGCATGTCGCCCTGCGGACCAAGATTGGCGACGCGCGCGGACGGATCCTGAAAGTTATAGGCCTGCGCCGAGCTGGCTATTTCAAGCGTCAGTGGCAGGCTCGACAACGGAGAAAACGCAATGGCAGTCGGAATGACGGCGGCCATAGTAGCAGTCATGCTGGCAACATAGCGTAAGCGCAGTCGATTGTTCTTGGTATACAGATAACGCTGGCGAAGGCCTAAATGGCGCGACACGAACGCACAGGTGTGACCCAGGACATTCATTAGTGGCATTTAACACCCTTGATATTCATTTTCATCTTTTTCAAGACGCGTCCCGGACAACACGCTTTCCTTACTCGGATCTTTTAAAGATCCCTGAGGTTGGTTAAATCAAAGTTTAAGCTTGGTTTAGTCGATATAAGATCTCGTCTGTGAATTCCGGTAAGTCGATTTATTAGCATAGCCCAAAAAAGTTGCCAAGTCATGAACCCCAGTTACCAACAAATGTCACAAAAATTACACATTTATTTACGTAATTTATTAAACTTTGCAGGCCGCCGAGATCATTTCATGGGCTTTGGTAGAGCCTTTCAGGTTATAGGTATCCTTGGTTTTCGTGCCTTTTTCGGACACCCCTTCGACCACCATCTTGCTACCGCGCTTAACTGCTTCGGCCAGCGCATTGTCTGCCGCCGCATCCACGGCCCAAGCCATATCATTTTGCGTAAAAAGCTTGAAGCGCTTGCCATCGATCGACACGCTGACCTCGGAATTCTTTTGATAGCTATAGCCCCCCATATAGGTGAATACATTCTTCGTCCCTTCTGCCGGACGATGCGTGATAAAAACGGCTATCTCCCCGCGATTGCGCCCCTTCGGTTCTGTCACCGCGGAATCCGGCGACGCCGTCATGTAGCAAACAGAGCCGCCGTTTTCTTCAAACGTAAAAGACGTCCATTCCCCCGAAACACCGAGTTGTTGCTGTTCTGCCGCCATCGCCGCCGCTGGTGCAAGCAAGGCAAAACAAAGAAGAAGAGTGAGAAGATTTGTTTTCATGCGCGTTCCTGTTCTGGGTTCGAATAGGGAAGAAGGTCAAAACAATAACCAATTCATGCGGTCTTGCCAATCAGGCAATCCCCTCGCCCTTTTTAAAGGGCCTGAGACGAAGCTTAATCTGGTGATCGGGCGGCCCTTCCTTGCCGCTTGGCATATAGCCGCGATAGTAATTCTTCTGCCATTTTTCTGCCTGCGCGTCAGATCCCTGCACCGACAGATCCTTGTTGAATTCGTTGCGTGAAATAGACCATGCATCGTAATTCGCTTTCAAGGATGGGTCCTCGCTCAGCGGCAGGATAACGGGATCAAAGCTTTCGAGATATCCCCGGGGAATGGGGAAGAAACAACAGATGGGTTCATCCTTTTTGAAACTGACGACTTTGTTCTTGGTGGTAAAACGCCAGTTCATCGTAAAAGTATAGGGCGACCAGTCGGTTTCGATGATGCCGGACAGGCCGAAAATACCATCCTTGGGCATATTCAGCGGACCGGTGACAAACAGATTGTGTCCGGGCGGCGTTTTAAAAAGCGCATGAACATGGAAGGTTAGAATGCCGGATCCGAAGTGGCTCATCGGTTTCAAATGCGGCGGCGCATCAGTATGGATATGTACACCGTCATGGGCATGCGTGCCGTCCCAGACCGCATCAAAATCGGCAGGGCACAATATTTCCCAGCCATGCATGTTGGCAATGTTGAGGGGCAGGCAGCGATAGGCGAAGCTTTGCGGCGTCTCATCCATCCATTGCCGTGTCGTTTCGGCAGGCCGGATCAACGGATCGGTGCCGTAAACCGAATAGGCAATCAGTTTCTTTTCGTCTTCGCTCATTTTTTCTTCCCTGTCATCCAGTTGACCCATCAAACCGTATAAAGAAACGAGCCGATTGAAAAGGGGGCGTTTTCAGTGTTTTTAGCCAAAGCCGCATCACAAAAGCTTGTCATCCTGTGGCCAAGCGGCTTTAATGGCCCCATGGATATGCAACCCGCGATCGCGAGCGCAACAAAAACCGAGGCGGGAACCGCCGCGCACGGACCATCATATTACAATGCCCTGTTGCAATCGGTTGGGCAAAACAGGGACAAGGCCGCCTTTGCGGAATTGTTCGATTATTTCGCGCCGCGTGTGAAATCCTTCCTGATGAAGGGCGGCGCCGCGCCGGACCTTGCCGATGAACTGGCACAGGAAACCATGATCACCCTATGGCAAAAAGCCGCAAGCTTTGACCCCGTCAAGGCCAATGCCAGCACATGGATTTTCACGATAGCACGAAACAAACGAGTCGACGGGCTTCGCAAGAAAATCCGCCCCGAAACGCAGGACAGCGAGGCCGAATTCATCGCCGATGAAGCGCCTCTTGCCAGTGACCGCATCGCGCAGGAAGAAGAAACGCATACGATGGAAGAGGCCCTTGCCGCCTTGCCAAAAGAACAAGCAGACCTTCTTTACAAATCATTTTTCGAAGATAAAACCCATGCGGATATCGCCGCCGAGGCCGGAATCCCCCTCGGCACCGTCAAATCGCGCATCCGCCTTGCGCTGGAAAAACTACGCAGCAATCAAAAGGTAAAACAGCTATGGCTATGACGGATACATATCACAGCCTTCTGATTGATTATGCACGCGGCGCACTCGACGAGGCGCATTCGCTGCTGGTCGCATCCCACATCGCCCTGTCGCCCAATGCACGCCGCATCGTGCGCGAGTACGAGGCGGTCGGCGGCGGCATGCTTGCCGAATGCTGCGAGCCCGTCGAGATGCATTGCGATGCCCTGAAAGCCGTTTTGGACCGCCTTGATACGCTTTCCGAAGAATGCCGCGAGAAGATAAAGGAGTGCGCCTGCAAGGAGGCAGAGATCTTGCCAGACTGCCTGCGCAGCTATGTCCCCACAGAAGACACGCGCCTTCCATGGCGAAAAGCGAAAGCGGGATTGCAGGCGATCAGCGTTGAAACCACATGCCGCCATTCGGTTGCGGAATTAATGCAATTCAAAGGCGGATCGGCGCTGCCCGTATCGCATGAATATACACTTGCCATTACACTGGTACTGGATGGATCCGTTCATGACGGCGGGACCATATACAGCCGCGGTGATATCATCATTATGCAAGATGGGGACGCGCACAATCCCAAGGCAGCCCGTCATGAAGGTTGCACGGCATTGATCGTTATGCCCTGCCGCGCCGAACATGGCGGCGAACCCGTCGGCACTATCGCCAACAGAATTCGCCACTTTCTCCGCAAGTAATCTATAACGGTTTCACAACCTGTTCGAGACGATCAAGGGAGTCAACCAGCTTCTGCTCCGATACCGCAAAACACATGCGGATCCAGCCTGTACAACATTTTCCAAAGGCGCAGCCCGGGGCAAGCGAGAGCAGGGATTCGTCAATCAATTGCTTGACCAGTGACAGATCGTCTTCCCCGCCATCGACTTTAAAGAACGCATAGAAAGTGGCCGGCGGGCGGTTCATCGTAATACGCCCGTTAGAGGTGAACCGATCCATCACAATATCGAGGTTGGATTTCCAGAGAGCGAGCTGTTCGGCGATGAACGGTTCGCCGTAACGAAGGGCGGCAATCGCGCCATACTGCGCATAGGTCGGCGGGCCCATATTGTCGTAGAGCGCAAGGTCGCGCACAGAATCTTCGGATTGCGCGGGGCCGACCAGCCACCCAAGGCGCCAGCCGGTCATGGCATAGGCCTTGGAAAAGCTGTTCACGACGAACAGTTTGTCTTCCGGCAAGGCATGGTCAAGAAAAGAGGGCGTGCGGATTGTATCAAAGGAAATGCGTGAATAAACCTCGTCCGCGATGATCCAGATGCCACGTTCCCGCGCGAATTCTATCACCGTTTTGATATCACCGGCGGACATGGTCCAGCCGGTGGGGTTCGACGGTGTAACAATCAGCATCGCCTTGGTCTTCGATGTCACGGCACCAAAGAGTTTTTCAAGATCAAGGTCCCATCCCTTGCCATCGATATGTTCCAGCGCCACCTGCACGGTTGTCGCCTGCGTCAGTTCAATCGCGCCAAGTAGGTTTTTCCAGATCGGTGTCACCGCCACAACCTCATCACCCTCATCGAGGATGGAGGTGAGCGCCAGATGCATCGCCGTCGTACCGGAGGATGTGGCGAAAATCCGGCTTGTCGGGATGTTCATTTTGAAAACAGACGCATAGTAATTTGAAATTTCCTGCCGTAAATCCTGAACGCCAAGAACCGGGGCATAGAAGGTCTTGCCTTCCTGCAAGGCTTTATGGGTGGCTTCGATAATAAAATCGGGGGTCTTGGCGCTGCCTTCGCCTTGCGCCAGGGAGATAATACCGGGTTTTGACCAGCCATAGCGCAGCATTTCGGCGCCGGGATTGGGGGAAAGGCCCGCCAGAACGGACCGGAATTGATAATGTTTTGGTGTATTCATCGTGTCTTGGCCTGAATTGCTGCCTGTAATAATCATGATATATGCCGCCTTGAAAGACTTATTTTTTGCTTTTTGGATTTTCGGTCAGATCGCGCCCATCGCGCTATGTCGGGAAAATATCGCGGCTACGCCGCGGCGTTGGCGGCGGCTGCTGCGGCGGCAGAGGCGGCGCAAACAGATGCGGCAGCGATTTTCGCTGCTTTGTTAACCATTGCATCTGTAGAAACGATGTTCATGGAACTATAAGACCACAAAAACAGGCGGTTGATCAAGGGGTATTATCAAAAAGCTTGATTAGGGGCGCGGGAACATAATGCCGCGCCTTGAAGTCATCCGGAGACATGGCGATATCATCCATTTCGAAAACCTCCGTTAAATAGGTTTCGACCGCATTCAGACGTTCTTGCGCGCGTGTCATGGCCTTGGCCACATACTTCATTTTATCATCGATAAAGTGCTGTACGCCTTCACTGTCCGGAATAATATTTTCCTCGCGGGCCTTTTCGATGTAGGTCACCTGATCAAGCGTTTTTTTGATCTTGGATAGATGGATTTCATTCGCCTGCAGGGTGTGGGACACACTTTCCAGACGTGCCAACCCGATTTGTTCGATCAAATCTTCTTCGCCCATCGTGTAAAGTGAAGGGTCGAATTCTTTGCTGATATATCTGTCGACTTCATTGCCAATACTATTGAACAAAGGCGTGATGAAAAGTTCTATTTCATCATCCAGATTGGCGTATTCGCGCCCGTTCTGCACTGTTGGCGATTCTTTCATCTGCCGCACCGAATGCCCCGCCTTCAGGAACATCGTGCTGAGCTGAGCCTCATCGGCGTGAATACAGGCCACAAGATCATCTTTGTCAGGAGACGTCAGATATGGCTTCAGAAGCGCTTGCGCCGTCAGGACACGTATGACACCGCTCACTTTTTCCAATGCGTTGGCTGTAATTTGTAACTGAAAGGCTGCCTCTTCACGGCTTCCCTCGCCCATGATGAAGCCAATAACTTCTTGCGGCCTGTCGCTGGGTTTGAATTTTTCAGATTCGAGAAAAAGCGCATCCATGTCCTCCGCCGACAATTGCGCCGCGCGGCCACGCAGTTTTGCCAGATCGGCCTTCTGCGCCCACAATTCATATTGGTTTTGTGCAAACTCATTCGACATAAAACGGGTTATATCGAGGAATTATGCATTATGTCAATTATTATTTGCTAATTTGCGGCAGATTTTTGTAAAGGTCAAGAGATTCGGGATTGGCCAATGCCTCGATATTCTTGATTTTTCGGCCATGAATGACGTCCCGCACGGCAATTTCGGTGATTTTGCCTGATTTTGTGCGCGGAATATCGGTGATTTGAATGACTATTGCCGGGACATGGCGCGGGGATGCCCCCGTTTTTATCTGTTTCTTAATCTTATCGATCAAAATATCGTCAAGTTTTGCATTTTCCCGCAATCTGACGAACAAAATGATGCGGACATCACCTTCCCAGTCCTGCCCCACCGCGATGGATTCGATGACTTCGGGCACTTGTTCCACTTGGCGGTAGATTTCCGCCGTCCCGATCCGTACGCCGCCGGGATTGAGCGTGGCATCGGACCGGCCATGGATGATAAGACCGCCATGTTTCGTGCGCTCAATCCAATCGCCGTGGCACCAGATATTGTCAAACCGTTCGAAATAGGCGGCCTTGTATTTCGCGCCGTCTTCATCGTTCCAGAACATGACGGGCATGGATGGAAATGGTTTTGTGCAGACAAGCTCACCGGAGCCCGCGCCTGCCGGACTCGGTTTGCCGTCATCATCGAAAACATTGACCGCCATTCCGAGCCCCGGCCCCTGAATTTCTCCGCGGTAAACGGGGGATACGGGATTGCCCAGCACAAAGCAGGACACGATATCCGTGCCGCCGGAAATGGAGGCAAGGTGCAGATCCTTTTTGATATGCGCATACACGAAATCGAAACTTTCATGCACCAAAGGCGATCCGGTCGAGCTGACCACTTTCAAGGCCGACAAATCGTAATCGCGCCCCGGTTCAATACCATTCACTTTCAAGGCATCGATATATTTGGCGGACGTGCCAAACAGCATCGCCTTATGTTTGGATGTATAGTCCCAAAGCACATTGCCGTCGGGATAGAAGGGTGATCC
>CBFGQF010000039.1:0-12223 GCA_965650865.1 uncultured Alphaproteobacteria bacterium
GGATGGTCAAATGTCTTTCTCGCTCGACAACATGAAAATATCAACCCGCTTCGCCCTGAGCTCCGCCTTGGTGCTGCTTCTTATCTTTGTTATTGCGGGAATTGCCGCCTATCAAATGAACGAGGTTAAAGACAGGCTGTCTATCATCAATGACAAAAACAGTGTTATGCAGCGCTATACCATCAATTTTCGTGGAAGCGTGCATGACCGCGCCATTGCCTTGCGCGATGTGATCCTTAACGAAACAGAATCGGACCGCCAGCAGACCTTGCAATTCATAAAGAAGCTGACAGATGATTACGCCCGTTCCGCCACGCCGCTGGATAAAATGATGGCTGAAGAGGTCAACAAGGATCCGCGTGAAGAAGAAATTCTGGGTCGGATCAAAGAAATTGAAAAGCATACCTTGCCACTGATCGACCGCGTGATTCAAATTCATCGCTCCGGCGATGTAACCGGCGCGCATCAGCTTTTGATGCGTGAAGCCCGCCCAGGGTTCGATGACTGGCTCGCGACGATCAATAAATTTATCGACCTGAAAGAAGCGAAGAATCAGGCGATCGGACAGGAGGTACGCGACATCACAGGACAATTTTTAATATTGATGTCAATAATGTGTGTTTCCGCCTTGGTTCTGGGTATAGGCATTACTGTATGGGCAATCCGCTCGCTCAAACCTCTGCACACCATTACAGACATCATGACCAAATTGTCATCTGGTGATTTGAATGTTGATATTCCGTTAAAGAAGACAAGAAACGAAGTTGGTAACATTGTCGGATCAGTCATGGTTTTCAAAGACAGCCTGTTGAAAGCAAAAGAATTGGAGATGTCAGAAGCCAAGGAAATGCAATCGCGTCTTGCCCGCCAGCAAAAAATTGATGCCGCCACGAAAAAGTTTGAAACGACCATGAGCGATATTGTCAAATTCGTCGCGGGCGCATCGGCAGAATTGCAAGCATCGGCCCAATCGCTATCGGCCTCAGCCGAGGAGACAACAAAACAGTCAGGTGCCGTGGCCACCGCATCACAGCAAGCAGCCGCCAACGTCCAGACGGTGGCCAGCGCATCGGAGCAATTGTCATCGTCCATCAACGAAATCGCCCAGCAGGTTACGCGGTCATCCCAAGTTGCAAGCAAAGCCGTTCAGGATGCGCGGCAGGCCGGTGAGAGTGTCGGCGCCCTTGTCGAGGCCGCCCAAAAAATCGGCGATGTCACGAAGATGATTTCGGATATTGCCGAGCAAACAAATCTTCTGGCGTTGAACGCGACCATCGAAGCAGCCCGCGCGGGCGATGCGGGTAAAGGGTTCGCCGTTGTCGCATCGGAAGTTAAAAACCTTGCAACCGAAGCGACCAAAGCGACCGAAGAGATCACGGCCCAGATTGCCGAAGTGCAGGCCATCAGCCAGACATCGGCCAATTCCATCCAGACAATCTGCACGATCATCGAGGAAATCGATTCCATCGCCAGTTCGATCTCTGCCGCGATTCAGGAACAAACTGCCGCCACGCAGGAAATTTCCCGCAACGTCGCGGAGGCCTATGCCGGCACGTCCGAGGTCACGCAGAATATCGGATCGGTCAGCGACGCCGCTAACAACACCGGCAGCGCGTCACATCAGGTTCTCTCCGCCGCAGATGAACTCTCGCGACAATCGACAACCTTGCGCCATGAATTCGATGAATTTATTCGTGAGGTCAAGGCCGCGTGATCGGCCTGTACAAATAATAAAAACCGGCCGTTATGGCCGGTTTTTTATAAAGGTCATCTATCAGGCCCGCATGCTTTGCGCCACGATGATCCCGTAATCAGAGGCAAGCTTAACAAGGCCGCCGATAGCTTCCTCCCCCATAGCCTGATAGACCCATTCAGAACCAATCCGTTCGAGAGAGCCTATAATAAGACCTGTTCCCTGCCCCATGTCATCATCCAGTTCGAACCGGAATGTTTCAAGGCCTGTCACATTGTTAACCACGCGGAAGTATACATTCTTGACCATCGAGAAGTTGCTGTTGCTCATATCAAGATCATAAATCGATAGCGTAAAGACGATACGCACGATTTCAAATGGCAGAGACATCAGATCGATGATGATTTGCTCGTCATCCCCATCGCCGGCACCGGTGCGCGAATCACCCATATGTTTGACAGCGCCATCGCGGCCGACGAGATTGTTGTAGAAAACGAAATCCTCATCCACCACCGTCTTGTCATTCTTGTTCAGCAGGAAAACGGAGGCATCGACATCGATCGGATCGCCTTCAAACCGTTTTAAATCCCATCCGATCCCGATCGTAACATCGCGGATGGTAGGATCGATGCGCGTGATGTTGATTTGCTCGCCCTTTTTGACGCGCACAATTTTGGAATCGGGCATCATGAATTCTTCGCCCAGATCAATGTCGTCGTCAAATTCATCGTCGATATCGGCCATAATCTTTTCCTTGTCTTCCATCATTATAACGCAGGCGGCGTCAAATGGGAATTTTAGTCTTTGCTACCGCTTTCCCAATCTATGCCATAACCGAAAGCGCGGTCCATTTCCGCATGACCGGGGTAATATTCCAGAAGGGACGTTAATTTTATCCCGCCGCGGATATTTTCGATTTGCGCCACCGCACAAACCGACATCTCTGTTTTACGGGCATGGAGGCTGACCACCATCGTTTCTTCCCCCGGCACACGAACCTGTATTTGCGGACGCACGTAATCCCAGTTGCGGGCACCGTCATAAATATAGACATATAAAAGAATGCGTTCGATATCGTTCCAGTGCGCACCGTTTATGCGGATAATCTCGTCCGGACCTGCGCGGTCACCGCGCCGCTCGTCGCCCGAAAGAAATATCCACGGCGGCTCATCAAGCGATCCATGGATTTCACCAAATGCCTGCATTCCGCCGCGCATGCCGTTTTGAAGTTTGTACAAGCAGCCAAGATCTATATCTACGCCCGCCTTTTCGATTTTCTTGCGGAAAAATCGTTTGATCGGGTTTGTTTCCTTTTCAACAGCGACATTGTCCCATGCCACGCCGACAAAGAAATCCGGCATACCGGCCGATGGCGGATTGACAATCGACACCTCGCCCGGCCGGGACAAGAAGGTTCCGGGCTGTTTTTTATCATAGGGGCTGATAAAACCCGCCGCCCCCAGCCCGCCATAACGGGAAAATTCCGCCCTGTTGCGGTTTGCCTCGGTGATCGAACCCTGCGAGCCGCCTGCGGTATCGGACATGGCAAAACCTTTCTTCCATTTTTGTTGCTTCCTATGCTAAATCAGTCGCAATCAAAAACCAACGATAGAAGATTTTATATTAAGGAAAATAAACCGATGGCGTCCTATCAATACGTTTACGTGATGAATGACCTGAAGAAGAGCTATCCCGGCGGAAAAACCGTCCTGAACGGGATCACGCTGAGCTTCTTCCCGGGTGCCAAAATCGGGGTTCTTGGGCCGAATGGCGCCGGTAAATCGACGCTGCTCAAGATCATGG
This sequence comes from uncultured Alphaproteobacteria bacterium, assembly GCA_965650865.1. Taxonomy (GTDB): domain Bacteria; phylum Pseudomonadota; class Alphaproteobacteria; order Micavibrionales; family Micavibrionaceae; genus Micavibrio_A. The sequence continues at coordinate 3,497 of CBFGQF010000039.1, forward strand.
CGGGCGTGGACAAGGAATTTCAGGGCGAAGCCTGGGCCGACAAGGCCGCCAAAGTGGGTTACCTGGCACAGGAGCCGCAACTCGACCCATCCAAGAACGTCTTCGAAAACATTATGGAGGCCTTGAAAGACAAGAAGGCCAAAGTCGATCGTTATAACGAAGTCGCCGGATTGATGGCCGACCCCGATGCGGATTTCGACGCGCTGACCGAAGAAATGGGCAGATTGCAGGATGAAATCGACGCCGAAAATCTTTGGGAGATCGACCGCAATGTCGAAATGGCGATGGAGGCCCTGCGCTGCCCGCCGGCCGATGCCGACGTGACCAATCTTTCCGGCGGTGAACGCCGCCGCGTGGCCCTTGCCCGCCTGCTTCTTGAGAAGCCGGATCTTCTTCTGCTCGATGAACCGACCAACCACCTCGACGCTGAATCCGTTGCCTGGCTTCAACGCTTTTTGGTCGAATATGAAGGATCGGTTGTCATGGTTACCCACGACCGTTACTTCCTCGACAATGTCACGGGCTGGATCCTCGAGGTCGCCAACGGCCGCGGCATCCCATATGAAGGCAATTACTCTGCCTATCTCGATGCAAAACGCAAACGCCTTGAACAGGAATCCAAAGAACAGGACGAGCGCCAGAAAACGCTTGCACGCGAATTGGAATGGATGCAGCAAACACCCGAAGGACGTCGCAAGAAATCCAAGGCGCGTATTGCCGCCTATGAAAAGATGGTGGAAGAATCCGAAGCCACAACCGTACGCGGTACGCAGATCGTCATTCCTGCCGCACCGCGCCTTGGACAAAATGTCATCGATGTCCAGAATATTTCCAAAGGCTTTGGCGACCGTCTCTTGATCGAAGGTCTGTCTTTCAAATTGCCGCCGGGCGGCATCGTTGGCGTGATCGGCCCGAACGGTGCGGGTAAATCGACGCTTTTCAAAATGATTACAGGCCATGAAAAACCCGATGAAGGCACTTTCACCGTGTCCGATTCCGTTGTTCTGGGTTATGTCGACCAAAGCCGCGATGCACTGGACCCGAACAAAACTGTCTGGGAAGAAATTTCCGACGGCAATGACCTGTTGCAGCTCGGCAAGGTCCAGATGCCCTCCCGCGCCTATGTCGCCGCTTTCAACTTCCGCGGGCCAGACCAGCAAAAGAAAGTCGGCGTCCTTTCGGGCGGGGAGCGCAACCGTGTCCACCTTGCCAAGATGCTTAAATCCGGCGCAAATGTCCTGCTCCTCGATGAACCGACCAACGACCTCGACACGGAAACACTCTCCGCGCTTGAAGAAGCACTCGAGAAATTCGCCGGTTGCGCCGTTATCATCTCCCACGACCGCGCGTTCCTCGACCGCCTCGCCACACACATCCTTGCTTTCGAGGGCGATTCCCATGTCGAATGGTTCGAAGGGAATTATGAGGATTACGAGAAAGACTATCGCCGCCGTATGGGCCATGATGCGGACACCCCGCACCGGATCAAATACAAACCGCTCCGCGCGGCGTAATCATCAAAATCCCCGCCACGGCGGGGATTTTTTACTTAATGCTGCTCGTAGCAATAGGCGCCGATATTGGCGGGAAAAATCAGTGCCGCCAGCAGATTGACGAGGGAGGCATTGGGCTTCCCACCTGAATGCCCGACACATTGCGACAACGTCGCATTCGGATTGCCGGCCAGGGTGCCATACTGCGCGGCGCAACATTGCACCCCCGCATCTTCGCATGCCTTTTTGCAATCCCCCAGACTGGCTGTCGTCAGGTTGGTCGTCGTCCCGCCCGAACAACCGCTAAAGACAAAGGCATCGCATTTTACGCTTTTGACGGGCACAAATTTATCATCGACATATTTTTTTGTGGCCGCATCGCTGTCTTCTGTCGGCGCTGCCACCTGCACAATTTTATTGTCCATCGCATCAATCACGCCGTGCGCTTCGATAGCCTTTGACGTACCGCCCGCCCTGACACCGATGGAATTCAGCCCACTGGCCAGAGCCTCTATCCCCACATCGTTTTCTGCCGTGTTGGTCACAATGGCGGCGCCACTGATATTCAGTTTTCCAAGCGTGTTGACATCGCCCGCCAACGTCACCTGTATGCCCGTATCACTGCCATCACCGGAAAGCCAGGCCCCGTCGAGTTTAATATTCGACAGGAATTCCACAGAGGCCGATGACAGAGGCTGGACAAAATCGGTTTTGATATTCGGCAACGCCCCGGTGCCACCACTCGCAATCGCCAGCTCTTTCGTCTGCGCATCGAACGACATTTGCTCGGCGCCCGATTCATCCTGCACGGATAGGTTCTTTTTTATTTCGGCTGTCTGTGAATCGTCTTCCTTCAATCGCCATAGACCGCCGGACATGATCTCCGCCTCTTGATAGGTATATCTCATTACAAGGTCGTCACTGCCGGAAGCCTTGACAACATAGTCGCCCTCGCCTTCGTTGTTGCAAAGCGTCTGGAACATCCTGTCAGGTCCCGAGGAAATGACGGCAAGGACAATATTGTTGCGCGTCGGACTGCCGCTAAGCCGGTTGGCACCATTTCCGCAAGCAACCGCCAGACGGTCCGTTCCATGATCCCATGCGCAATATCCGTAATGGTTGCCCCACGGGTCCATCAGGGAGGCCCCAATTGTCACTGGTAAAAGTCCACCATTAACGGGGGCGGGTTTTCCGGCCGGGTCGAGCCATTCAAGAGGCTCCACGGCCCCGTCGGCATCGCAATCTCCGTTTTGTGCATCGGCGGAAATAATGGCCAGTTTTCCCGCCCCGATCAGGCTGGTTTCGGCTATTGTCCTGCGTGTTACCTCCCCCATGGCACGGACAGGGCCTGTGAGAAGGTTGACGGTGCTGGCTCCCAAAATGCCCACCATCACCACCGCAGAAAAAAGGGCGAAAAAGACACTACCGGATCGCTTACGGGACATCGGCTCAAGTCCCCAGATTCATGATTTGTGTGTATGAACAATAATGAGAGCATAATAGTTAAATAAAATTAACATTTATACAGTGAATACTTAAATATTCATGCATTCTATTGTATTTATACTTATATACCTTTTGCGCACAGCCCTGCCAGACGGGCACCGCCTCTTTTTTGCCTCAAATTGGCATTCCCGGCGGACGCTATGGTATTATTTACGCAAGCTTAACAAGATTTTGCGATATATTGGGACAGGGGCAGATTCACCGACGCATGACGACTAACGCACAGAAATTAAACATAAAAACCGTGGCGGCTTATGCCTTGCTGCCCGGCGTTCTGCCGCGTTTGAAGGAATTGTTCGGAACCGGCTTCGGCTATCTTGCCTTTCTGATTGCCAGCGTGTTTGGCGGCGTCCGCATCCTGCCGCCAGAACATCCCTATCTGCTTCAATCCAATATCGGGCAGTTCAGTCTTTTAAACGTTCTGGCAGCAGCCGCCGGCCGCGTCCAGTTCAACCGCAAAAATATTGATCAGGTCGTGGTTTTCGGTGCCATCCTGACCTCCATCGTTATACTGGCCCTGCAATTTCTGCTCTTTTTTATAACACTCGTCACGGGCAAGGCCTTCGCGCAAGAAGCGGGAGGCGGGCCGTTTACCAGCATTTTCCAAACCGATCATCCCGAAACCGACATCGCCTTCATGATGCTGGACTATGTGTTCGGCCTGCCGGGCGTTTTTGATTCGAATGCCATTGCAAACGGGCCAACGCCTTTTCATCTTGGCCTGCATGATTTGTTCCAGTTTTATAATTTGGCGATACTGCTCATCGCCGTCTTGATATTTCTTTATTACGTGGTCGTTGTTGTGGTGGAAACGGCGCAGACTGGCGTTCCCTTCGGCCGCCGCTTTTCGAAAATCTATGCACCATTCCGCCTGATCGCCGCGATCGGCTTACTGGTCCCTCTTAATTACGGTTTCAATGCCTCGCAATACATTACATTCTATGTTGCCAAGCTCGGCTCCAGCTTTGCAACCAACGGATGGATCCTCTACAACGAACAACTGGAAAACCCGATGGGCGTCGACAACGCCTCTCTGATCGCCGGTGGTACGCCGCCAAGTATCGACGGACTTGTTTACTTCGCCACCGTCTACCACGCCTGCCGCGAGATTTACAATATCTATTACCCGATCGATGTGGAACGTCCAACGGCAGGAACCATCCAGATCAAACCCTATGTGATCGTCGATGGGCAACCCCATGCATGGGAAGATTACGATTACGATCAGGCCGATGAAGATTTCGGCCAGTCTGACATGGAGGTTGTGTTCGGCGCAGAGAAAACCATCCCGGGACAGGCAGGCGAAAGCAGCACCGAGATTATTCCCTATTGCGGCAAGTTGACCGTATCATTGACCAGTCAAAATCCGCCTTATTATGAAGGAGCCAGCGGAAGCGGCGGGAGCGGCAGAGGATCCTCAGGCGCTAATGGTGGAGTGCGTACAGTCGAGATGGAGTATTACAACATTGTCCGCCGCCTTTTTGTGAATACTTCATCAACGATTGCCGATGTTGGCGAGCGCGCTGCTTATGCTTTTGTACCTGGGAGGCCGGCCGATACCAATCAGGGCATTCAGGACCCGTGTCACAATGTCGGCACACTCGGCGATAGCGCAACATGCGGAACCCAGCCCATGCCGCCAGCAAGTGCTATCACTGATGATGTTGAAAATATAGAAACTGCCATCCAGATCGCCGTCACAACTGGTATCGATCAGCTCCGCTCCAGCATAAATCTGAAGCTGTCCGAAGAGATGGAGCGTTATGGCTGGGGCGGGGCCGGTATCTGGTATAACCGCGTGGCCGAGATCAATGGGTCTATGTCCGCCGCCATCTATGCAGCGCCTAGGCCAAAATCATACCCGCAGGTAATGGAGTTCGTGCGGACCGAAAAGCAACAGGCAGATACGGCATCCGGTGAATGCGGCGCCTTTGCCCCCAATCTGGCCGACGGCAGACCTGTGACGTTCGCCAAGCCACATGATGCGGCTGTCGCAAAAGTTTTGAACAACATGTATAAATGGCCATGCGAGCGCGCCGATGAAGAAGGCGGTGTGCCGCGCGGTATGACCGGCAATGTCTTCCTTGACGTCATCGGCGTCGTCTTCGGGATCAACGGTCTGTTCCAATTACAGGAGCAAACGTCTATGGAGGAAGGAACCGCGAGCATGCCTCAGGTCCATCCCCTCGCCGCGCTCAGTTCCATCGGTAAGGCTCTCGTAGAAAATGCCATTCGCAGCATGGCCACATCGCTTTTCTTCTCCTTTGGCGGAGGCATGGAGGGCATCATGCAGCAGGGGCTTGGCGCCGGACTGATGGCAATCAGCAAAATGTTCGTCAACGTGGCAACGATCGGCCTGACCGCTGGCTTTATTCTATATTACATTCTGCCGTTCCTGCCGTTCCTGTATTTCTTCTTCGCGGTTGGCGCATGGGTTAAATCCATATTCGAAGCCATGGTCGGCGCGCCACTTTGGGCGCTTGCACACCTGCGCATCGACGGTGACGGATTCTCGGGCAAGGCCGCAGCGGGCGGATATTTCCTGCTCTTTGAAATCTTCCTGCGCCCGATCGTTACCCTGTTCGGCCTGATCGGCGGTATGGCGATCTTCGGGGCCATGGTTGCCGTACTCAACGAAATTTTCGATCAGGTTGTCGGGAATATTGTAGGAGCCATTCCGGACCCCGAAGGCGGTGGAACGATTGCAAGCGGCGATTACGAGATCACACAAATGGGCGCAGTCGACCAGTTCTTCTTTACTATCATGTATGCCATCCTTGTATATATGATGGCGACATCCGCCTTTAAACTGATCGACACAATACCAAAGCATGTGATGCAGTGGCTCGGTACGCAGGTCAGCACGTTCAACGACAATACGGGCGACCCGACGGCGAACCTGTCGCAATACACCGCAATTGCCGGGAACCAGATCGCCCCGCAAATTCTGGGAGGGATCAATAAGGGTGGACAGGCGGCCGGACAATTGGTCAGTTCCGCCTTCAAAGCCGCCGGTGATCAGGGACAAGGAGGGGCAGCATGATTATGGGCCTTCTCAATGGTGTTACAAAGGGCGATATCCTGCGGTATATGCTTATGCCGCAAATTGTGCCGCGCATCCGCGCCTTTGCCAAAGACGGCTTTATCAATCTGGCCGTCCTGATCGCCTCGGTCTACCGCTCGCTGGGCCTGCTTCCTGTCACGCATCCTATTTTATTGCCGCACAATCGCCAGCATCTGTCCCTGCGCGGCGTTATTGCCGCCGCGGCATCGGAATTAAAATATACGTGGTCAAATGCCGATAAGGTCATTGTGTTCTATTCGATCCTTGTCGGGTTGGTCATGCTTGTCATGCAATTCGCCATCATGATCGGTTATGTTATGATCAATCCGGCGCTTGCCAGCAACATGCCGACCGATTATGGCGCCTTCTTCATGGACCCCAATCTTGAAAAGGACGTTGCCTATCTGTTGTTGTTCATCGTGTTCGGCGTACCGGAGATTTTCCGCCCCGGAGAGGCGAGAACGGATTTCCATTCCTCGCTCCATGAATTGTTCCAACTCTACAGCATCGGCCTGCTGGTCGTTGCCGTTATCATCATCTGCTATTACATCTTCGCGGTCGTTGTCGAAACCGCGCAAACAGGCGTCCCTTTCGGCAAGCGTTACGACCATGTCTGGACGCCGATCCGTCTTGTTTTCGCCCTCGGCCTTCTCATCCCTGTCGGATATGGCCTGAACTCGGCGCAATGGATCACGCTTTACTTCGCCAAGTTCGGTTCGGATTTCGCGACCAAGGGCTGGGTCCTGTTCAACGAGACGATGAACGAAAGCTATCTCAGCGATCCGGAAGAAAGGGTCGGCACACCCAAAGTGCCGAATGTCAAACCATTGGCCGCGTTTATGACACAGGTTCTGGCCTGCCAGTATGTGTATGAAAAACTTTATCCGCTGCAACAGGGAAGCCACCGGTCCATAGATATTCAGGCCTATGTTATCAGTGACGCCACATCTGAAATGGCGGGGCCGCCGCAAACACTTGCACAGCTGGCTTATGAGGACCCGCGTGAGGATACAGGTCAGGTAGAGGCACGGGATTTCAGAAAAGATGTTTTAATTCGTTTTGGTGAATATAATCCAAGCCAGTATACGAACGAAAAAGGACACGTCTTTTCGCTTTGCGGAGATCTGGTCATTTCATTCGGAGAAGCTTACGCAAGCGGAAGTGCCTTTATTCAAAAATCATATCTGACCCTCGTCAACCAAATGTGGACAGGCAGCCAATATGGATTAAAGACCGCCGCAGAATTACGCGCAGAACAACTTCTCGTTGATGGGAAGCCGGGTATAGATCCGCCACAGGCCGACATGTCCTATGCCGATGCGGCCATCAATGAGATCAACGAGTACCTAAAAGAAAAAATTAATTCTGCTGTAGATTTACAAGCCTCCAGCGAAAAATGGCAACAAGACCAACAGGACATTCGCGACCGCGGCTGGGGTGGGGCCGGCATGTGGTATAACCAGATCGCGCATATCAATGGCGACCTCGTGAACTCCGTTGCCAATATTCCCTCGGCACGCCGCATGCCGTACACAATGGAATATGTGCGGATGGAACAGTTGCAGCAGAACCAGGAACTGGCGGATCTGTTCGGCGCAACGATGGCAGATGGCCGCGAGATTGAATTCACCGAACGGGATATGGCCAAGATCCACCAGGTTTTGAAGAATGTCTATGACGACTGGGCCAAAGATCCAAACTTCGGTGATCTGGGCAGTCAGACACAGATTACAGGCAATATTGTCGTTGATTCCATCAACCTGATCTTCGGGACGCAAGGGCTGTTCGCGATGTGCCAGAACACCGAAGTGCATCCGCTGGCCCAGCTTTCGCAACTCGGCAAGGGCCTTGTCGAAGCCTCCATCCGCAACCTTGGAACCGGGATCGCCTTTGGCGCGGGTGCAACCATACAAGTGCCGTTCCTTGGACCAGTTGCCGGGGCGGCATCGTCTATGCTGACATCCGTGGCCAGTATCACGATCGTAATGGGCTTCCTTCTTTACTACGTCATGCCGTTCATGCCGTTCCTTTACTTCTTCTTTGCGGTCGGCGGCTGGATCAAAGGGCTTTTTGAGGCCATGGTGGGCGTGCCGCTATGGGCGCTTGCTTTCCTCAAGATTGATGGTGAAGGCCTGCCGGGCGATGCCGCCATGAACGGTATTTACATGATTTTCGAAATCTTCCTCCGGCCACTTCTGATCGTCTTTGGCCTTCTCGCCTCCGTCGTTATCTTCGCGGCCATGGTCAAGGTCCTGAATGAGATATTTTATCTGGTGGTCCAGAACGTTGCAGGACATGATCCGAATTCCACAGCGATCTGTGGCGGTATTACAAACAGCAACAACACAGGGTCGGCAACGCCAAGCAGCGGCAATGCGATGGACTTTTTCCGTGGGCCGATTGATGAGCTGTTCTTTACCATTATGTACGCGATTGTTGTCTATATGATCGGGATGTCCTGCTTTAAACTGATCGACCTCGTCCCGAACAACATTCTGCGCTACATGGGTGCGTCGGTGAATACATTCAACGATAAAGCCTCGGACCCCGCAGAGGGCTTGATGATGCGCCTGTCGATCGGCGGTAATGCGATCTCGGAAAAAACCATTGGCGGCAACGGCATGGTTGGCAACGTGATGGAAGCCGCCGGCGGCTTTACGCAAG
>CBFGQF010000040.1:0-12044 GCA_965650865.1 uncultured Alphaproteobacteria bacterium
TGATATCGTTGCCTAATTCGTCGAGCGTGTACCCAACCGCGAGCTTGGCTGCGATTTTCGCAATCGGGAAACCTGTTGCCTTTGACGCCAGTGCAGAAGAGCGCGACACGCGCGGGTTCATTTCAATCACGATCATGCGGCCCGTTTCAGGGTGGATGGCGAACTGAACGTTCGATCCGCCTGTTTCCACGCCGATACCGCGCAGCACCTTGATCGAGGCGTTGCGCATGATCTGGTATTCTTTGTCGGTGAGCGTCAAAGCCGGGGCAACGGTGATCGAATCCCCTGTATGAACGCCCATGGGGTCAATGTTTTCAATCGAACAAACAATGATGCAATTGTCTTTGCGGTCGCGCACGACCCCCATCTCATATTCTTTCCAGCCGAGAAGCGATTCTTCAACGAGGATTTGGGAGATGGGAGAGGCGTCGAGGCCTTCCTGTGTGATCTGTTCGTATTGTTCCTTGTTATAGGCAATGCCGCCGCCGGTGCCGCCGAGGGTGAAGGCTGGGCGGATAATGGCGGGCAGCCCGATTTTTGCCATTGCTGCGCGCGCCTCTTCCATATTGTGCGCGAGTTCGGAGCGGGCAGATTCAAGACCCAGTTCATCCATGCAGCGTTTGAACAGGTCCCGGTCTTCGGCCTTCGCGATCGCTTCGCGGTTCGCGCCGATGAGTTCGATGCCGAGACGATCAAGCGTGCCGTTTTCGGCAAGCGCGAGGGCGGTGTTCAGCGCGGTTTGTCCGCCCATTGTGGGGAGAAGTGCATCCGGTTTTTCTTTCTCCAGAATTTTTGCGACGATTTCCGGAGTAATCGGTTCGATATATGTCGCATCCGCCATCGACGGGTCGGTCATGATGGTTGCCGGGTTTGAGTTCACCAGGATGACGCGGTAGCCTTCCTCGCGCAGGGCCTTACAGGCTTGCGTGCCCGAATAATCAAACTCACACGCCTGACCGATAACGATGGGGCCTGCGCCGATGATGCAGATGGATTTTATGTCAGTCCGTTTAGGCATGTTTGCTCTTCTTCTTGTCTTTGTGGGCGGTGATGGGGACGAATTCTTGGAAATCGTAGTTGTATTGCAAAAGATTGCCTGTTTCCATGTCAAAGAGCCACGGGCGGATAACGACGCGGTCTTCTTCTAGCGCTTTTGCTACGCTGGGGTAAGATCTCAGGTTTTCAGCAGACAAAAGGACGATTTGTTCTTCTGACTGGCGGAGTAATTCATCATGAGTGTGAGAGCAGCCACAGATTGATTTGGCACGTTCCACGCCTTCTTGCGCAACATTGATGAAGGATGAAATTTCATCATCGTCGATTTTTTCGACCATTGCCTTGATCGCGCCACAACCTGTATGGCCGAGGATGACGATTTCTTTGACGTTGTTATGTATCAGCGCGAATTGGAGGGCCGCGGCGAGCGCGGTTCCTTTTTTATAGGGGCGTACGATCGCGCCCATAGCCTTGTGTGCAAAAAAAGTCCCCGGTTCGGGGCGGAAAATCGTTCCGGGATTCGAACGGGAATCGATGCACGATATGATGAAGTAATCCGGCGACTGTCCATCCTTCACCAAACGCTTCATAATCGCGCCCGCGCCTTCATACGTTTCCTTGCGGAATAGTTTGAAACCTTTGAGAAGAGCATTTGCCATTATCGTCCCTCCACTTTTAAAACATTCGTGTGTTTCTTTAAATAACGTAACGTCAGACCAATCATCAGAAATACGGCCAGCATAACCGGCCATGCCAGATCATCGATCACCCATTCACGCAAAGACTCCCCTTCAAAGAAAATATCGGTGATAAATTCAGTGATGAAGAATGCCGCGCCGATGGCAATGAAACCAGGATATTCTCGTTTCAATACGGTTTTCCACGAATAGGGCATATCAGGTGCTTGCCAGAGCGTTAAATTTGGTAAGATCACGGGTGTTCTGGCACGCCAGTCCTTATAGGGTTCACCATAGTTATCTTCCAGGAATTTTTCTTCGGTGAGAATAATGCGTTCCATATATATAAAGAACGTCATAGCGCCTAGCAGTACAAGCCACCACACCTTGATCGATAACAACAGTCCGAGAATAATGACGAAGTTGCCGAGATAGAGAGGATTGCGAACAATCGAATACATGCCTTTGGTGTTCAGATGATGGGCCCGTTGCGCCGACGTATTGCGTCCGGATGTCCCGGCCGGAACATATCCAACGGTGTAACAGCGGATCGCTAGCCCCAAAAGGGAAAGCAAAAAGCAAAGGCCAACCCAGACATCCTCGAGCCCGTCACCGATCATCTGTTCAACCCACAGGCTTTCTTTCATTGCGATCAAAATCGGCGGAATGATCAGAAGTGGTAAATAGCTTCGATAACGAAACATCGTGTGACCGTGTTTTACCATCGTTTCGTAAAGGCTCATGCGGCTTTGCTCCCTTTGTGGTTGCGTATCATGTCCACGAAGCGGTCGAAAAGATAATGACTGTCCTGCGGCCCCGGTGAAGCCTCGGGGTGATATTGAACAGAGAATGCAGGTTTGTCTTTCACACGCAGGCCTTCATTTGAACCATCGAACAAGGACACATGCGTGACTTCGGCATTTGCGGGCAATGTTTCGGGAAGAACACAAAAGCCATGGTTTTGCGATGTGATTTCAACCTTGCCGGTCGTCAGGTCTTTCACAGGCTGGTTCGCGCCGCGGTGGCCAAGGTGCATTTTCTTCGTCTGGCCGCCAAGAGCAAGGGCCAGCATCTGGTGTCCCAGGCAAATGCCAAACAACGGAATATTTTTATCGAGAAGCGCCTTGATGGTCGGGACGGCATATTCGCCTGTCGCCGCCGGATCGCCGGGGCCGTTGGAGAGGAACACGCCGTCCGGCTTATGCGCCATGATATCGTCGGCAGTAGAATTGCCCGGGACGACGGTGACTTTGCAACCCGTATTGGCGAGGCAGCGCAGGATATTTCTCTTCGCACCGAAATCTACCGCAACCACATGGAATTTCGGATCAGACAATTTGCCGTAGCCTTTGCCCAGCGTCCAGCATGTCTCTTCCCAGTTATAGGTTTGTGTGCAGGAGACATCTTTCGCAAGGTCCATGCCTTCCAGTCCCGGCCAAGCGGCGGCTTCTTTTTTCAGCGCGTCGATATCGAACTTGCCGTCATAATTGACGCAGAGAATGCCGTTCGGCGCGCCGATATCACGAATGCGGCGGGTGAGGGCGCGGGTGTCGATTCCGCAAATTCCGGGCAGATTGTATGATTTCAGCCAAAGATCGAAATGGCGGGTGGCGCGCCAGCTGGCATCATCGGTTATCGCTTCACGCAAGATGCAGCCACGCGCAGCCGGATTGATGGTTTCGATGTCTTCATCATTCGTGCCGACATTGCCGATATGGGGGAAGGTAAAGGTGATGATCTGGCCAGCGTAAGAGGGGTCAGTCAGGATTTCCTGATAGCCGGTCATCGATGTGTTGAAGCAGATTTCGCCGATTGTTTTAACTTCGGCGCCGAGCCCTTGGCCGTAAAATATTGATCCGTCTGCTAAAACAATAACCGCGCTTGCGTTTTTCGGGGGCTTTGTCGTAGATATATCAGACATCAATTTCGCTTCCAGTTTGGGTTAGGCCACTGGAAGATGATTTAGTAAACAAAATTACCGCCCAAGGGAAGAAAAAACATGAGCAAACGCGAAGAAATTAACGCCGCCCTGAAAGAGGCCATGAAAAACAAGGACATGGAGAAGGTTGCCGCTGTGCGTCTTATTATCTCTGCCATGAAGGAAAAGGATATCAACAGCCGGACGGATGGCGCGAAAACCGAAATCGACGACTCGGGGATTTTGAGTCTTCTGCAATCCATGATCAAGCAGCGGACGGAAAGTGCCAAAATTTACGCTGAGAACAACCGGCCCGAACTGGCGGCGAAGGAAGAGGCCGAAATCGCCATCATTCAGTCGTTCCTGCCAAAACAATTGTCTGATGACGAGGTCGCCAAGATCATCGAAGATATCATCGCCAAAACCGGCGCGGCCGGAATCAAGGACATGGGCAAAGTGATGGGCGAACTGAAAGCGGGTTATGCAGGGCAGCTCGACATGGGGAAAGCTGGCGGGGTTATCAAACAGAAATTATCGGCGTAGTTCATAATGGCATAGTAAAAAAGCGGCCCCGTAGCGGGGCCGTTTTAGTCCAGGGAGAATAATTTTTACGAATTTCTGGTCAGGCCCATGAAAGGGGCTGCAAGGCCCAGAAACGGGTTCGAGGCCGGTGTTTTCGCTGCTGTTGGCACGGCGGCACCACCGAATGTTCTTTGCGCGAAGGAAATGCCTGCGCCTGTATCCTTGAATGTGTTTGCCAATCTTGCCATGTTTGTCTCGCTATCGGGCGTTGTTAAATTCTATGTATCCATCATAAAAAATTAACCGAACCAATGTCAAAAAAGCGCCAAGGAGGCGCTTTTTATCGTTAATAATCAATTTATTAGCTAAATTCGGCGTAATTCCTTATACATCTCCAAACCATCCGTGGCGAGGCCACTGCTGGTCTGCATCGAGATAACGATGGATTTCAATCCTTGGTCGACATCTTTCACGGCGTCCGCCGCGTTTTGCATGTGATGGGAGATGTCCTGCGTTACCGCGCTTTGCTCTTCAATCGCGCTGGCTACGCTGGCAACGCCATGCTGTATTTCGTTAATGGACTGCCGGATATTTTGAAGCATGCCGACCACATTGCCGGATATATCCTGCATGTTCACAATCTCGCTGGAAATCTTGTCGGTTGCCTGCGCCACCTGATTGGCCAGACTTTTCACCTCGCTCGCTACGACGGCAAAGCCCTTTCCGGCATCACCCGCACGGGCAGATTCTATCGTGGCATTCAAGGCGAGAAGATTGATCTGGTTGGCGATATCCTGAATGAGGGAGACGATTCCCGTCATTTGCCCCGCAGCAGACGATAATTCCTGCGTGGATTTATCGGCATTCTCCGTCAACTCCATGGCGTTGGCGACGGCGGATTGTGATAGGGACATGCTTTGGGAGATTTCACGGATGGAGCTGTTCAGTTCTTCCGTGCCAGCCGCAACGGTTCCTACCTTTTCCGACGCTTGTCCGGCCGCGACCGCCGCCTTACCGGATTGATCGGTGGCATCCCCGACGGCGTGGACGATTTTGTTCAGATTCTGATCGACAATGTTGCCTATTCTCTCTGATTCCATGCGTTTGATATATTGCGGCGTTATGTCGGTTGCAAATTTTATAATTTTAAATACTTTGCCATTCGGGTCAAAAATCGGGTTGTAGGAGGCCTGAATCCATATTTCCTTTCCTTCCTTGCTGATCCGTTTGAATTCCCCGGCCTGAAAATGACCCGCGCGGAGTTCGTCCCACAGACGGCGGTATTCGTCTGTTTGTGCGTGCTCTGGCTCCACAAATATGCGGTGATGCTTACCCTGAATTTCATCGAGGGTGTAGCCAAGCGCGCCAAGGAAATTCGGATTGGCCCATTGGATTGTGCCATCGAGGTTGAAGTGGATGACCGCCTGAGCTTTACCAATCGCATCGATCTGGCCTTCGAGTTCAGCTTTCTCCATAACGACATTTGTGACGTCAGTGGCGTATTTGACGATCTTGACCGTCTTGCCGGATTTGGTTTTTACGGGATTGTAAGATGCCTGGATCCAGATTTCCTTGCCGCCCTTACCAAAGCGTTGATATTGCGAAGATTGGAAATTTCCGGCCGCCAGATCTTCCCAGAATTTTCTATAGTCGCTGGAATTGGCGTAGTCCGTACTGACGAACATGCGGTGATGCTTGCCTTGAATTTCTTCGAGGTTATAGCCCATGGCATTCAGGAAGTTTTTATTGGCTTTTATGATTGTTCCATCCGGATGGAATTCGATGACGGCCTGAGAAAGATTAAGGGCGTCAAGAATCGCTTGCGCCTTTGCGGAAATATTGAACACACCACACCTCTATTGCGTTAAAAATTAATTGAATTGACACACATCAAACAAACGGCGGACATTGATTTTTATTCCGTTTGTTTTCCCTATCTCCTCCTTTTTGGTTGGCGAAAACTAAAAATAGGCAACCTCTTAAAGAGATTACCTATTAATGATATTACTATCCGCTCTGGGAGACGAATTAAATATTAGTAATGTTTTGACTGTCGCTTAGTTGCTGACAAGGTTTTTCGACATTTCCTGCACTTCCTTGGTGTATTGGTTCGAAACTTCCATGGAAGAGAGGATCTGGCGTAAATTTTCATCGACGTCGCTACAAGCGATCGAGGCGGTTTGCATATGTTCAGACATCTGGTTCGTCACTGCGCTTTGTTCCTCGATCGCGCTGGCAACGCCCGTCACGCCGGATTCGATAGAATTGATCGCCGTTTTGATGCTGCCGAGGGCGCTCACGACCTCGTTCGAAACATTTTGCATACCCGTGATCTCCAGCGAGATTTTGTCCGTTGCCTGAGCCACCTGCATCGCAAGGTTTTTCACTTCGCTTGCCACCACCGCGAAACCCTTGCCCGCATCACCGGCGCGCGCGGATTCTATGGTGGCGTTCAGGGCCAGCAAGTTGATCTGGTTTGCAATATCCTGAATGATGGAAACGATCCCGCCCATCTGTTCCGCGGCCAAGGCCAACTCCTGCGTGGATTTATCGGCCTGCTCGGTGAGCTGCATCGCCTCGGCCACGGCGGATTTGGAGTGCGCCATACTGGTGGCGATTTCCTGGATGGAGCTGTTGAGCTCTTCCGCTGCTGCTGCGATGGTTTGTACGGTCGTTGCCGCCTGTGTTGAGGCCGCAGCAGCAGAATTGGTTTGAGTGCTGGCCTTACCCACTGCATCGACGATGCTGCCCAGATTCTGGTCCACCATTCCGCCGAGCCGTGTTTTTTCTTCGCGAGCCCGCACCTGCGCCGTGATGTCGGTCGCGTATTTCACAACCTTGAACGGCCTTCCTGCCGGATCGAAAATAGGATTATAGGAGGCCTGAATCCATATTTCCTTGCCACCCTTGCCAAAGCGGCGATATTCGGCCGCTTGAAACTCCCCGCGGCGGAGTGTTTCCCAAAAGAAGTGATAGTCTTGCGACATGGCGTGCGCGGGTTCGACGAACATGCGGTGGTGTTGCCCCCTTATTTCGTCAAGCGTGTAGCCAACCGCGCCGAGGAAATTGGCATTCGCCGTAATAATCGTACCATCCAGATTGAATTCGATTACGGCCTGCGATTTGCTGATGGCGTTTAATTGCCCCTTGTAATCGGCATTTTGCAATGTCTGGGCCGTGATGTCGGTTGCGTATTTGACGACCTTGTAGACCTTGCCATGGGAATCGAGGAGGGGGTTGTAGGAGGCCTGGATCCAGATTTCCTTACCGCCCTTGGCAAGGCGTTTATATTCGGCCACCTGAAATTCCCCGTTTCGCAGCGTAGCCCAAAAACTTGAGTAGTCGGATGTCTGTGCATAGGCCGGTTCGACAAACATGCGGTGGTGCTGCCCCTTTATTTCATCAAGGTTATATCCCATCGCACTAAGGAAGTTTTCGTTGGCCCATAGAATTGTCCCGTCTGGTTCGAATTCAATCACGGCCTGTGATTTGTTCAGGGCGTCCAGTTTGGCCGCCAGTTCGCTACTTTTATTTGATTGAAAGAAAGACCCCATAAGCATTCCCCTTTGCACTGCGTGCTTTAGATAACATGGCACAAGATCACCGAGTCATAGAGGCGACTCATTCAATTAAGGGTATACTTATTGCGCTGCACACTCAACCATGGGGTGTTAATGTATGCACCTGTCTGGGGAAAAAGCGATGCATGACAAAAGCAGGCCGACCTGTTATCACTAATCGCATGACCATACCCCCGCGTTTTCTTGACGAATTGCGGTCCCGCATCACCTTATCGGAGATCGTGGGGCGCAAGGTGCGCCTGACCCGTGCCGGGCGGGAATTCAAAGGGTGTTGCCCGTTCCATAATGAAAAGACGCCATCTTTTTACGTCAACGACGATAAGCAATTCTATCATTGTTTCGGTTGCGGTGCGCATGGCAGCGCCTTTGATTTCGTGATGAACACAGAGAATTTTTCGTTCATCGAAGCGATCGAGACTCTGGCGCAAAAGGCCGGGATGCAGGTGCCGCAATCCACTCCACAGGACATTGAAAGATCGAAAAAGGAAAAAAGTCTCTACAGCCTTATGGACGAGGCGGCGAAATACATGGAAAAGGCGCTACGCGATCCGGCCGCCAAAACGGCCTACGAATATATGCGTCAAGAACGGGGTGTTCCCGAAGATATCCTAAATTCATTCCGCATTGGCTATGCCCCCGCCGATATGCAGGCCATGCGCAAATATTTGGCCAATCTTGGTTATACCGATGCCCAGATGATCGAGGGCGGTCTGTTAAAAACGTCTGACAAGTCTAAGGAACCATACGCTTTTTTCCGTGAGAGAGTTATGTTCCCCGTGCCGGACCGCAGGGGCCGGATCGTTGCCTTTGGCGGGCGGATATTACCGGAACATTTGCGCGCGCCTGACCGGGGTGATTTCAAACCACCGAAATATATCAATTCCACCGATACGCCGCTGTTCCATAAGGGCGGCATGCTGTATGGAGAACCGCACGCAAGGGCTGCCGCCGCCGACGGCCAGCCTGTGGTGGTGGTGGAAGGGTATTTGGACGTCATCGCCTGTTTCCGGGCTGGCATTCGCGGTGCTGTGGCGCCGCTCGGCACGGCGCTGACCGAGGACCAGATCCTCGTGCTCTGGAAGATGATTCCTGATGATACGAAAGTTCCAATCCTGTGTTTTGACGGGGATGAGGCCGGAAAACGTGCTGCATCAAGGGCTTGCGCCCGTTTGTTGCCATTGTTAAAGCCTGGCCATAGCGCCAAAATCGCCTTTTTGCCCGACGGGGAAGACCCCGATTCTCTGGTGCAGGAGAAGGGGGCAGATGCCTTGAAAGCCGTTCTCGATGGCGCCTTGAACCTTGTGGATTTCCTGTGGATGGACCACACGGAAGGGCGTAATTTTGCCACCCCTGAGGAACGGGCGGGCCTGTCGAAAACTTTAGAGGATGAGGCGGGACGGATTGCCGATCGTACGGTCCAGCATTTTTATCGTGAAGCATTCCGCGAAAAAATCCGCAAGGCTTTTGCCCCGGCACCGCAAGAGCGCCAGCCATGGCAGCCGCGCGGGCAGGGCGGCGGTAATTGGCAAAAGGGCGGGAAATGGGGGAATTCTGCGCATTTGCCGCCTGTTTCGTCGCTGAAGAGGCCCTCTTTTTCACGTGCCAACCTGATTCCCATGGCGCTTTTGGCCTCGATTATCAACAATCCCGCGATTTTTCACGAGATAGAGGAGGAGTTCGGCCACCTCCACCTTCCGGAAAATGCGCTTGACCGGCTTCGCCAGTCTGTTTTATCTACACTCGGACAAAATCCTGATCTTGACGGGGCGGGTCTCAAGACCCATTTGATAGAGCAAGGATTTGGCGGGGAATTGCAGCATATTCTGTCGGATTCCATTTACACCCATGCGGCGTTTGCAAGGCCCCAAAAGGAGCCGTTCGATGCGCTGGGCGGATGGAGGGAGGCCTGGAAGGCCATGGAAGAGCAATCATCCCAAGCGGATCTTGAGCGGGTAAAAGCCGCCCTGATCGAAAATTTGAACGAGGACAACGAAAATCGTCTGAAGGCCCTGCGCGAAATGCGCAACAGTTCAGACGGGTAATGCATCAAAGGCTTTGAATTTAAGGCAAATTCCGGTCTAATGAGCGAATCGGATAAGCAGGACTGCGAAAGAATAATGGCAACAACGAAGACAACCAAAACCCCGGCGAAAAAAGCGGCTCCCAAGGCGACACCTGCGGCACAGAAAAAGGCCGCAAAAACGGTGAAAGCCGCCAAGTCTGCGAAAGACAAGAAGGATGAAGAATCCGAAGAGGAGGGCGCCGATGCCGGCCCCGCCGCCAACACGCCCAAAGGCACGCTGGCACAGATTGTCAAAAAACTGATCTCCAAAGGGAAAGAGCGCGGTTACATCACCTATGATGAACTGAATGCGGCGTTGCCTGCCGAGAGCTTTACCTCTGAACAAATCGAAGATGCGATGTCCACGCTCTCCGATGTCGGCATCCAGATGTCCGATGGCGGCGAGGAAGATGCCGAAGAAGAAGAAAAAGAAGGCGGCGATTACGAATCCGGCGGTAACATTTCTGCCGACGACACTGGCCGTACAGACGACCCCGTGCGCATGTATCTGCGCGAAATGGGATCAGTCGAACTATTGTCCCGTGAAGGCGAGATTGCGATTGCCAAACGTATCGAGGCGGGACGCGAATTGATGATCGGCGGGATTTGCGAAAGCCCGCTCGCGATTGAATCTCTTCTCGCATGGTATGAGGCACTTCAGAAGGGGGATATTCTTCTGCGTGAGGTTATCGACCTCGATGCGACATATGGTTCTCCCGAAGGCGGCGACGCGCCTGCCGCGGGTGATATTGATGACGAACCCGCCGAAGGCGGCGAAGGTGGTGAAGGCGGCGGTGAGGCCGATGAAGCCGATAACCCGTCTCTGGCCGCAATGGAAGAGCAGTTGAAGCCGCAAGTCTTCGAAAGCTTTGCCAAGATCAAGAAAACCTACAAGAAAATGCAGACGGCGCAAAAAGAGCGCCTGGAATTTTTGCAGGCCGGTAAAGCTGTTCCCGCAGACCTTGATAAAAAATACGGCAAATTGACCACCGAAATGGTCGGGCTGATGAACGAAGTGCGCATGAACAATGCGCGTATCGAACAACTGATCGAGGCGCTTTACAAAATCAACCGCGAACTTGTCGGCATGGAAGGCAAGCTTCTCCGCATGGCGGTTGATTCCAAGGTGAAGCGCGAGTCGTTCCTTGATAACTATTACGGGCACGAGCTTGACCCGAAATGGCTTTCGAAGGTTCGTAAATTAGACAAGAACTGGGAAAAATTCGCCGAAAAGAACGAAGACAAGATTGCCGAAATCCGCAATCAGATTGCGACCATCGCCGATGAGGCGATGTTGCCGATCAGCGAGTTCCGCCGTATCACGGGCACCGTGCAAAAAGGCGAAAAAGAAGCCGCCCGCGCCAAGAAGGAAATGGTGGAGGCGAACCTGCGTCTGGTTATTTCCATCGCCAAGAAATACACGAACCGCGGGCTGCAATTCCTCGATCTTATCCAGGAAGGCAATATCGGTTTGATGAAGGCCGTCGATAAATTCGAATATCGCCGCGGTTATAAATTCTCGACTTATGCCACATGGTGGATTCGTCAGGCCATTACGCGTTCCATCGCCGACCAGGCGCGTACGATCCGTATTCCGGTGCATATGATCGAAACAATCAACAAGCTGGTCCGCACATCACGCCAGATGATGCACGAAATCGGACGCGAGCCGACGCCGGAAGAATTGGCGGCGCGTTTGCACATGCCGCTCGATAAGGTTCGCAAGGTTCTCAAAATCGCGAAGGAGCCTGTCTCGCTCGAAACGCCGATCGGGGATGAAGAAGATTCATCGCTGGGCGATTTCATCGAAGACAAGAATGCGATTTTGCCTGTTGAGGCCGCGATTCATTCCAACCTGCGCGAAACGACAACCCGCGTTCTGGCGTCCCTGACGCCGCGTGAGGAGCGCGTGCTTCGCATGCGCTTTGGTATAGGTATGAACACCGACCACACGCTGGAAGAAGTCGGTCAGCAGTTCAACGTGACGCGTGAGCGTATCCGCCAGATCGAGGCGAAGGCGCTGCGTAAGCTCAAGCATCCGTCACGTTCCCGCAAATTGCGCAGCTTCCTGGATACATGATCATGAACGTTGCCCGTGAATTCAAAAGTGCTGCTACTCATACGCTCGTTGGTGCATGGGTGGGGGCGCATTTAGGCCTTGCGTCTGGCGACACAAAATTCATGTTTGTTGGCGGGATTTTGGGGTTGGGTGTTTATCTTCATAATAAATCGGAAGACTACGTTGATCGTACAAATGCGCGCATAAACGCGCATAGAATCATGACGCC
>CBFGQF010000041.1:0-11913 GCA_965650865.1 uncultured Alphaproteobacteria bacterium
GCCATTTGCCGCTGCATAGTCTTTAAAGGCATCTGCATAAACCTCTGTTACGAGATCACGGTTCTCACGGTCGAAGGCGAGGGTGCCTTCATCGGTGTAGCCAATCGCATCATTCTGGATTTCTTCGGCAAGCACGCTCGATCCGCCAATGATTTCTGTATCGACAACCTGCACATCGACATAATTGCGGGCGGCCACGGCCTCATCGGTGGGTGTGTGTTCCGGTGTTGCGAGAACAGGGCCGAGAGAGGCTTCGATCACCATCGGGCCGTTTTCGGAATTGATGTCGATTTGTGTCAGTTCGGCCACAACATCAAGCTGGAAGTCCTCGGACGCATGCGCGGCGTTATAATCATTCAGGAATTCCTGATATTTGCCGTCTTCCAGCAAAGTCAGGGCCGCGAATTCCTCGCGGCTCAAAATATCTTGCGGTCCGCGCTCCGCTTCGGGCGGCAGGGCGGACCAGGCTGTATAGGCATCATCCCCGAGATAGGCGCGCATCTGGTCATCGGATGGCAAAAGCAACTGCCCCGTTGCGGCCATGTTCGTTACAACGCCATAGTTTACTTCGCCATTGTCAAGCAGGACCCCGTCGGGAATGGTTTGTTCGCGGGACAGAAAGTCTTCGGCGGCATCGACCGTATCCGTGCGCACGATACCATCGGCGGTGATGTGGCTGTATCCTTCGCTGAGTAGATAATTCTGTGCCACGGAAATCAATTGCGGGTTGCCGCTTTCAAGATCGCTTTGCAACTGGTTCGGGGCCATCGCATTTTCAGTGAGGCCCAGAACGCGTTCAAGCCCGTCTTGCGTAATCTGACCTGTCGGTTGTCCGTTTGCATCCTTTTCGAACATGGATTGCAAAACGGAATTGATGTCACCGCCATCTGCCAGAACGATATGCTGGTTCTGAATCAAAAGTTGTCTTGTCGCATGAACGCGCGCGTAATCATCCCCGATATTTTCAGGTTGAAGCCCGCCGGCATAGCGAAGAACGGAATCAAGCTGGCTATTCAATGATTGATCGAGCGCAGCGGCCTCTGCAACGGCGGCTGCATCGCGTGTTTGCGCATCCGTCACGGCCTGATTCATTGCCGTTTGCATTTGGGCGGAAGCAGTGTTCAAACCAATGTTGGAGGCGCGCAGACTTTCGAAAGTTGCATCCGGTGTATCAAGATATTCGGAATTGAAAGAGGCGAGATCTACCAATTCGTCCGTTGTGAAATCGAACGTCGCGAAATCAACATCATAACCCGCCATATACATCGCGGATTTGAGGGCGCTGGATTCAATGTCTGTGATCGTACCGGCGGCGCGTCTGGCGACAAGGTCCCTCAGTCTGTCGCGGGCCGGCATCTGCGCATTCATATCGGCGGCAGTGACATTGCCATTTGCATCGGCCTGCGCGGGCGGGCGGATGTTGGAATCAACGCCGCGGCCCGCCTGTTTCATCAGTGTGGCAAGCGCGGCCGAGGGTAGGGATTGAAGCGAGCTCGTATCACCCTGAACGCCATTGACGAGGTAGTTCAGGCCCGAAAGCGCCTGAAGCATATCCCCTGTCTGCGGTGTTTCGTTATATGTAGCCATATGAACCCAGCGACCTTTTTCGTAATTACGCCTTCATTATAGCCAAAAAGATTAACAAATCGCAAAAGAATGGCCGGAAATCATTCTTTTTCTAATTATTTCAATAGGATATTTATTTTAAAGGCCGAAACGGTCCAAAGCCAGACTCGTGGCCAGCCGAACTGCGGCAGTTTGGGCTGTGGTTGGGGCATGGCCTATAACGGCTGCGAGATGATCCGGCGTGATGACTGCGTCCAAGGCCCTGTCGCAAATCTGGTCCTTCATCATCCTGGCCAGTTCGTTTGCGGCATCTTTTAGCTCTTTGTCTTCCATTTGATCTTTCAAATGTTCCAGATAGGCCATTTCTTCCGCGCTGAACTGCCCGTTCATATCGGCGGGGTAGCCAGCCTCGCGCAGCATTGCCTCCATCGTCAGGACTTCGTTGCCCTGTACAACCTGTCCGGTTTTGGCGAGGTTAATGATGGCGACCATCTGGTCGGCATCGCTCAGCATCCGTACTTTTTCCGGATCGGTATAAACTTTTGGGGCGTTCGGGTTGAGGACTTCGATCTTCATGTCATGCCGCCTTGGCTTGTTTGGTGCGGACGAGGTCTTCGTAGGTTTCGCGGAGCTTGCGTGTCACCGGCCCAACCTTGAATTCCGTGCCATCGATTTTACCAACGGCGGTGACTTCGGCGGCGGTGCCGGTCAGGAAAACTTCATCGGCCTCCAGCAATTCTTCCGGCTTGATACGTGTTTCTTCGATGTCGTAATTCAAATCTTTCGCAAGTTGAATGACTGTCTGGCGGGTCAGGCCGTTGAGGAAGCAATCGGGAATAGGGGTTTTGATCGCGCCGTTTTTGACCATGAACAAATTCGCGCCGGTCGCTTCCGCCACAAGGCCGCGGTAATCGAGCATCAGGGCATCCGTATAACCATTTGCCTCTGCCGCGTGTTTGGCCATTGTGTGCGTGCAGTAGAGGCAGGACGCCTTGGATTGGGTGGGTGCCGTGTCCGACATCGGTGCGCGCCATTTGGCGGTTTGCAGGGAAATGCCCTTTTCACGCATTTCGGGGCTGAAATAACTCGGCCACTCCCACGCCGCAATGGCGACATGGGTTTGCGTTGCCTGCGCGGAAATGCCCATCTGTTCCGATCCGCGCCATGCAACCGGGCGCAAATAGGCATCGGTCAGGTTGTTTGCCTCCAGAACCTCGCGCTTGGCCTTGCTGATTTCATCAGACGTCATTGTCATTTTCATGTCGATGTAATGCGCGGAGCGGATCAAGCGGTCCGAATGTTCCTTGTCCTTAAAGATATTGCCGGAATAGCAACGCTCGCCCTCGAACACCGCGCTGGCATAATGCAGGCCGTGGGTCAGGATATGTACATTGGCCTCGCGCCACGGGACGATTTGCCCGTCCAGCCAGATGAAGCCGTCGCGGTCGTGAAATGCTGCTGCCATGTCAAAATCTCCTTGGACTTGGTATTTTTCGGGAAAAAAGCGGGAAATGCAAGAGGCGGGGCCTTTATATTGTTTTGGGAAGGTATAGCTGGTATTCCTAGTCCATGCCTGTGCAAAGCCAAATCGCCAAGGACTTTCAAAATCTTCCGCATATTTTGGTGGTGGATGACGACGACCGTCTGTGCGCTTTGGTGAGCCGCTATCTGAATGAACACGGTTTTTTATCTTTCACCGCGCCCGATGCGGCGGCGGCCAAGGATATTCTGGGGGTCGGCGTATTCGACGCCCTTGTCCTCGATGTCATGATGCCGGGGCAGGACGGGCGGGATCTGACCCGTGAATTGCGTTTAAGCCATGGCGATATCCCCATTATCCTGCTAACCGCAATGGGTGAGGCGGATGACCGCGTGGCGGGCCTTGAATCCGGCGCGGATGACTATCTGACAAAACCGTTTGACCCGCGCGAGCTGGTTTTGCGCCTGCAATCCATTTTGCGCCGCAGGCCGCCGCAGGACGGGGGGCGGAAGATTTATACGATCGGTCGCTGGACCTATGACCCTCTGGTGCCGGAACTGGTGGACGGCGCCGAAACGGTTCGCCTCACCGATGTGGAAGACACGCTTCTCAAGACTCTGGCGCAGCGGCCCGATACGATTTTGAGCCGCGATGATCTTGCCGAGCTGTGCGGGGTCGATGCCGGTGAGCGCACAATTGATGTGCAGGTCACACGCTTGCGCCGTAAACTGGAAGAAGATTCGAAAACGCCGCGTTATCTGCAAACAGTGCGTGGCAAAGGCTATCTGCTCCGCGCACAAGAGAAGGAGGTATCATGAAAAACCCATTCAAGGAATTTTTACCCCGTTCGCTTTTGGGGCGCACATTGTTGATCCTCGTGACGCCGCTCCTGCTTGTCCAGATCATCACGACATGGATATTTTTTGACAATCACTGGCAAAAAATGGCCAACCGCTTGTCCTATTCCGTCGCGGGTGAAGTCGCGCTGCTGGCCGCAGAAGTTGAAGCCGATGGAGAGTTGAGGCATGTGGGTCCGAATGCCGCCAAAACGCTGGAATTGGCCAGTGCCTATAAGTCTGGTGAAAAGCTTGCCAAGATTTACGATAGAAAAAGCGCCGATGATTTGAGCCGTGAAAGCCTGATTGGTGATTCTCTTGCAAGGGCCTTGCAAAGACAGTTGGGCCGACCTTTTGATATCAATGTCGACCGTGACCGTAAATGGGTGGAAGTGCGTGTGCAACTGCCTGAAGGCGTGTTGATTGTGGCAACGCCGGAACGCCGCCTGTTTTCATCATCCGGATATGTCGTGCTTCTGTGGATGGTTATGTCATCGCTTATACTGCTGACTATCGCCATATTCTTTATGCGTGGTCAGATCCGTCCGATCCGCCGCCTTGCGATTGCGGCGGAGCGTTTTGGCAAGGGCCGTGATGTGCCGTTCTTTAAAGTGGAGGGCGCGCGCGAAGTACGACAGGCCGCCCGCGCATTTATCGACATGAAAGACCGGCTACGCCGGCAGATTCAGCAACGCACGGCCATGCTGGCCGGTGTTTCTCATGACCTTCGTACGCCGCTCACCCGCATGAAGTTGCAACTGGAAATGATGGGTGACAATCCGGATGTCAAAGACCTGAAAGCCGATGTCGGCGATATGGAACGGATGATCGAGGCCTATTTGCAGTTCGCGCGCGGCGAAGGCGGGGAAGAGCCTGTGCGCACTGAACTGAACGACCTTATCCTGCGCGTCGTGATGGCTGCAAACCGGGATGAGGATTCATCAGTCCACTTTACGCCACAAGGATCCCCGACTGTTATGCTTCGTCCCGTGGCATTTGAACGCTGCCTCACCAACCTTGTCGGCAACGCGCTGAAATATGGCTCGGAGGCATGGATATCGGTCCGGCGTATTGAAGACATGATCGAAATTACCATCGACGATGATGGCCCGGGTATTCCCAAAGAACATTACGAGGATGTGTTCAAGCCGTTCTTTCGCGGCGAAGCATCGCGCAACAGCAAAACCGGCGGTATTGGGCTGGGCCTTCCCATCGCGCAGGACATCGTTCTTGCCCATGGCGGCCAGATCTGGCTTGACCGCAGCCCGCGTGGTGGTTTGCGCGTCCTGATTGATTTGCCGGTTTAGATTAACCGTCACGGCGTTCCTCGCAATGACGATAATAAGATTTAATATAATTTCCCGCCCAGCGGGACGTCTTTGTCAGGACGGACGAGGGTCACATTGCCGTTTTCATCGGGAAAGCCAAGCACGAGGAATTCCGACATATATTTGCCGATTTGGCGCGGCGGGAAATTGATGACGCCTGCCACCATGCGGCCCACCAATTCTTCCTTGGTGTAATTCTGTGTGACTTGGGCCGAGGTCTTTCTTATCCCGATCTCTGGCCCGAAATCGACCCAGAGCTTATAGGCGGGTTTGCGCGCTTCGGGGAAATCCTGTGCATCCACAATCCGCCCGACACGGATATTCACTTTTTCGAAGTCTGCGAAGTCAATTAAATCAGTCATTTAAAATCTCTAAGAAAAAGGCCGCCATGGGGCGGCCTGTTCGTTTATTCGTTTGGCTGGCCTAATCTTTTGCTGCGGCCTTGGCGACCGTGCTCAACTCATTCACCGAGGCTGCGATGCGCTTGCTGATGACATCTGCCGCATCTTTTGTGCATTTGGAGGCCAGTTCGGCCAGTTCCTGCGTGTTGGCGATCGAGCGTTGATAGGCGGCCTGAATGGCATCCGCCTGTTTGGAGATGCGCTCCTGCGTGGTTGTGCCTTCCGTGTAGGACGGCATGCCATTGTCTTGCAGGAATTGCGTGACCATCTCGCTTTGACGCTGGGCGAGGGCCTGCCAGCCCTGAACGGCGCGTTGATTGGCCTCTGTTACCGCTTGGAAATTTTTGCGGCTTGTTTCAAGCGCCTGTTCCCACGTGGACTGCACGGTTCCAAAAAACTGTTCGGGTGTGAATTTTTGCTGCATGAACGGCCTCCTTCACGGCTTTGTGCGATAGTCCAAACTATTTTTTTGTGCAGGGTTCGTCAAGCGATTCCCTTATGAGTTGTGAGAACAATGCGAGAGTATTCCTGATTTTTTAAAGAATGCGATCATTTTCAACCTGTTAGGGGTTTATTAACCGGAATTGGGCACTCTGGAACGTGGAGAAGGCTGCCCCGACCCATTCTGGGTGGCATCAAACATGGCCAGATCAGGCACGGACAAGCGCGAACGCCCCATAAACCGGACCCGCAGAAAAGCGGAGCCCGGCCAATGGCTGTCCGGTAACATGGCGCAATTGATGGTCTTCATGAACGGCCTGATTGTTTCCATCACCGCCTTTGCCATTCTGAATGTCTTTATTGATGAAATCGTCCGCAAGGGATTTGATGCCAGAACGCAGGTTGTTCTGAATTATGTAGAGGACCAGATAGGCCTTCTGGAAAAAGATGTCCAAAGCGCGGCTTCGCTTGTTGCATTTTCGGCCATGGCAGGTGATGCACGGATTACACAAAAGTTTGAAGACAGTCTTGGCGGCAGGCCTGAACTTGAACAGGCCTATTGGTTGAAACGTCTGGAGAGCGGTCAATTCACCGCCATCCGCCTATTGAAATCGAACGATATAAAGGCCCCCGTCGAACTGCACCGCCATGTAATCAAGGCACTGGGCGATCAGGCGGGTCCCTTGGTTATTGCGGATTATAAGGAGGCGGCCCTTTCATCCCCTTTGATTGTGGCAACGTCCGTTGATGTATATGACAGGGCTGGGCGTGATATTATCTTTATGCTCAGCAGTTTTGAGAAACTGATCTCGGAAAGTTATTTCAACGAACATCAGGATATTGCCAGTCTTACGCTGGGTGCTAGCGCCGGAGGCGTTCCTTTGCTGAATTACGCCCGGGAAGGACAGAAGCCGGCGCAGATGCTGTTGCAGGCCGACCTGACTATCTCGGGACAAGAATTGACACTGTCGATAGGTTATTACCTGGACCAGCGTGAATCTTTCCTGAAAAAGGCGCCATTCCTGATGCTGCTCTTTGGCGTCACCCTGACATTGATCGGCACGCTTTATGTCCGCAACAACCAGAAACAATCCCTGCGCCTTGCCGCGATGAACGCGGAACTTGAGGCAAAAAACGCCGATCTGAGCCACGAGATTGTCGAGCGCGAAAAACTGAACCTTGCATTGCGCCAGTCGGAAAAGGAAAACCGGTCGATCATAGACTCGGTCAGCGATATTATTTTCGAAACGGCGACGGATGGGAAAATTCTCTTCCTCAACCGTACATGGGAGAAGATTACCGGCTTTTCCGCGGAACGATCGCTGGGCCGCAATATTTTTGACCTGTTCTATATGCAGGATCAGGCGCAGCAGCGCGCGAATTTCGAGGCGCTGGTGAAAGGGCAAAAGCAAGGCTATCGCGCCTTCACCCGTCTCCGTACGGCGGATGGGACCTTCCGCGCGGTGGAATTGTCCGTTTCCATGATCCGCATGGATGAAAACAACAATATGCGCGTGGTTGGCGCGATTACGGATGTGGAGGAACGCCGCCGCGCCGAACGAGCACTATCCGAAGCCGAAAAGAAATACCGCGCCATCGTCGAAAATGCCGCCAGCGGTATCTACCAGATGACGCCCGAAGGACAATATCTCAGTGCCAACCCCGCCATGGCCAAAATTTTATGCTACGGCGCACCGGAAGAAATTTTGCGTGAGGTGCATAATGCCAATGCCGAAATCTATGTCGATGCGCGTGCCCGCGAACGTCATTTGATCGACGTCCTGCGTGGCGGCGAACAGGGCACCGTGGAGGCGCAGGTGCGCCGCCGTGACGGTACCATCATTTGGGTGCAGGAAAACCTGCGCGCCGTGAAGGACGATGATGGGACGCTGTTATTCTATGAAGGCAGCCTTGAAGATATCACGCAGCGTAAGGAAACCGAACTGGCGCTGCGCAAGGCGATGGTGGAATCCGACCTGGCATCGCGTTCCAAGTCTGAATTTCTGGCGAATATGTCACATGAATTGCGTACGCCGCTTAATGCCATCATCGGTTTTTCCGATATCATCAAATCACAGGCATTCGGACCTGTGGGGGCCAATGAATATCTGGATTATGCCCGCGACATCAATGAGGGTGGGAAGCGTTTGCTTCAGGTTATCAATGATATTCTCGACGTTTCGCGTGTTGCGACAGGTGACCGTCAGTTGAACGAGGGGCTGGTGGATCTCAACAAAATCGTTCTGTCGGCTGCCGAAATCCTGTCACCGAAAATCGAAGCGAGCCATATCGTCTTTTCGAATTACATTACCGAAGAATCCCCGAAATTGATCGGGGAAGCGCACGCGATCAAACAAATGATCATCAATCTTCTTTCCAATTCCATCAAATATACACCTGCGGGCGGGCGCATATCGATCACCCAGCAAATGGATTCGGACGGACAGTTGCACCTTTCGATCACCGATACGGGGATCGGCCTGACCGATGCCGAAATCGAAACGGCCCTGTCGCCATTCGGACAGGTGGAAACCAATCTGGATCGCGCTGATTCCGGCACAGGTCTCGGCCTGACGCTTGTACAATCCTTGATGAGCCTGCATGGCGGCTCGTTCGAGCTCTTCTCCCAAAAGGGTATCGGGACGACGGCGACGATGGTTTTCCCACCGAAACGGGTCAGCGCCCCGAAAAAGCCTGCGGCCGCTTCCGCCCAGACGGTTCAAAAAGATAAGGTCTAGTTTTTCGGATCATGCCAGCGAAGGCTGACATCCTTGGATCACGGCCTACGCCGGGATGCTTTCATGTTTACGATCGTTTCCTGAGGATCTCTTCCGCCTCATCAAGGGGTAGGGCAAGGGCCTTGTGGACGGTGTCGAACCCGAAACCAGCGCGGGCAAAGGCCGATAGGCGGCGATTTCTGGCTTTTTCATCATCAGGCGTCGGTTCGGGGCCGAAGCAGCCGAAGCGTTTCTTGCGCATCAGGTGAACCGCGGCGATCAGATCCGCTTCCGATCCTGCATCATCGCCATCAAAATCATCGAGCGCCTTTTGAACCGCCTCTTGCGGCAGGCCTTTTTGCGCCAGTTTGAACTGGATTGCCCGGGCAGAGAGTCCACGACGGCGTAACGATGTTACCATTCCTTGGGTATAGGCATCGTCGTTCAAAAGACCTTGCCGTTCGAACCCTGCCACGGTTTTATCCAGCATCGTGATGCATGTTTCCCGCTCTTGATCTTTATGAAAATTGCACGATTTGTCGATCTTGCGCATCATCACACGGC
The DNA here is from genome assembly GCA_965650865.1 of uncultured Alphaproteobacteria bacterium. Classification (GTDB taxonomy): domain Bacteria; phylum Pseudomonadota; class Alphaproteobacteria; order Micavibrionales; family Micavibrionaceae; genus Micavibrio_A. Next base: position 9,334 of record CBFGQF010000041.1, read on the forward strand.
GGAAATGCGGGACGCTCGCCGGAAAGCGTTCCAGATAGGCGAGGCCCGCGTTGTAAAGATATTTCTCCGTTATCTTCTTGGGGGGCTTTTTGCCTTTGCGGGCAGGCGCTTGCTTGATATTCTCCGCCGCTGCCATATCTTGGCTGTGATTGTTATTGTGAACGGGATTCTCCATGCAGACGGATATTATACAAAAAGACGGTGAACTGAAAGCGCGGCGCATCGACGGCGTGAACTGGATCGGCCTTCGAACCCTGATTGGGAAGGAAGTCGGGCGGTTTATCAATGTGTATACCCAGACGATTGTCGCGCCCGTGGTTACGACCTTGCTGTATTACGCCATTTTTGCGCTGGCCTTTGGCGGCGTGGCGCGCGAAGTGGGGAACGGTATTCCGTATCTGGAATTCCTCGCCCCTGGCCTGATCATGATGACCATGGTGCAAAATGCTTTTGCCAATACCTCTTCCTCTATTGTAATCGCGAAAGTGCAGGGGAATATCGTTGACGTTCTGCTGCCGCCGATTTCACCGGCAGAGCTTTATATAGGCTATATGGTGGGCGGTGTCCTGCGCGGCCTTGCGGTCGGCGCTGTCTGCGCGGTTGCTATCTGGGCCGTTGTCGGAATTGATATCCACGCGTTCTGGGCCATCCTTGCGTTCGGCGTGCTGGGTAATATGATGCTCTCCAGCCTTGGCCTTGCCGCGGGTATATGGTCGCAAAAATTCGATCATATTGCGGCCGTGACGAACTTTATCGTCATGCCGATGACGTTCCTGTCCGGGACGTTCTATTCGATCGAACAACTGCCCGCCTTCTGGCAGACGATTGTCCATTACAATCCGTTCTTCCACATGATCGATGGCTTCCGGTACGGTTTTATCGGCCATGCCGATGGATCGCTAATGGGCGGTATTGTCACACTGGTTGTCATCAACCTCATTCTCGCCGCCCTGACATACCGGATGGTCAGCACGGGGTACAAAATCAAGAGTTAGAAATATTATGTCGGACAATTTCATTCAATCGTTCCAGCTGGAAAGCAGCAATATCAGGGGCCGGATCGTGCGTTTTGGGTCGGTCTTGGATGATATTCTATCCGCGCATGGCTATCCGGACGATGTCGCGCACTTGACGGCAGAAACGCTTGTGCTGTGTTCGCTTCTTTCCTCTATGCTTAAATATGAAGGCATCTTTACCCTGCAAACACAAAGTGACGGCGCGGTTCCCATGCTGGTCGCCGACGTTACCAGCGCAGGGCATGTGCGTGCCTGCGCCACCTATAAAAGCGACGAGATTGATAATGCCGCGTGGAAAGGCAACCGCGCCGAACTATTGGGCAAGGGCTATATAGCGTTTACTGTGGATCAGGGGGAGAATACCGACCGGTATCAGGGGATTGTCGAACTCAAACATGAATCGCTGGTGGCGGGTGTTCAGCATTACTTCGCGCAAAGCGAACAGATCAACACCGGGATGGTTTTGCGCGTGGGCAAGGTGGATGGTCAATGGCGCGGCACGGGTATCATGGTGCAAGAAATGCCCGATGAAACCCATGTCTATAATCAGGATGTCAAACCGGATGACGAGGATGACTGGCGCCGAACCATGATATTGCTGGGCAGCGTCCGCGATCAGGAAATGCTGGATGAAACTTTAAGCGCCGAGGATTTGCTCTACCGCCTGTTCCATGAAGAAGGCGTGCGGGTTTACGAGCAAAAACCGCTTCGGAATGTCTGCCGTTGTTCGCCAGAGCGTGTGCGTAATATTCTGGCCACAATGTCGGATGAAGATATTGACGATATGGTTGTGGATGGCAAAATCGTCATGACCTGTGAATTTTGCAGCCGTAATTACACCTTCGATCCCGATGATTTCAGGAAAGGAAAAAATGATGAATAAGTTTTTGCTTCTTGCCGCCGTGGCCGGTATAGCCCTTAGCGGTTGTTCCAGCACCGCGCATGTGGATGGTATTCCGGGGCCGCGTATGACATTTGAAAATTATAGGCCGGTAACGCTCAATGTCGCTGCCGCGAATGTCATTGAAAATTATGAAGTGATGAATGACCCGAATGATGTGTCAGGGCAATTTGTTGTCGCGCCATCTGAGGCGATCAAACAATATGCCGCGCGGCGTTTTCAGGCGAACGGCATGGGCACGGGATCTTTTACGATTGAAATTGAAGATGCGCGTGTATATCTGAACGAGATCGATCAGCAGAACAAGGTGCTCAGCTGGTCCGGCATCGGCAAGGAAGATCAGTACCGCATCATGACCCGCGTCAAGGTGACACCGATCCCGGATCAGGTGAATGCCCGTGCATCGACCATCATCAAATTCAACCGCACGCTGGTGATGCCGGCCAGCGTTTCATTGGCGGAGCGTGAGAAGCGTCAACTGGCCTTTCTGGAACAGTTGATTGCCGATATCGATGCTGCGATCATCAAGGCGCTCGATCAGGTTCCGGCGATCAGGCAGTAATAGCATTTAACGCAAAGACACTAAGACGCGAAGCTTTCTTCCGCATAATCAGCGCAGCAAGCATTTTATATTTTATTTTTTAATACGGAGTTTCGGAGAAG
>CBFGQF010000042.1:0-11836 GCA_965650865.1 uncultured Alphaproteobacteria bacterium
GTCCATATCGATCATGACGCACTGGTTGAGCGCACGAAGGAGTTTGGCCAGTTTGTCCTGAGCCTTTTCAGGCGCGAAACGGCTTTGATATTTATGGGCGGCATGGGCATAAAGGCGGCTGAGCGTAAAGCCATACGCGCCGATATACCATGTCGACTCCAGCCCGATGCGGCTGTGGACCAGTCCGATCTTGCGCACGGAATCCGCATAATCCTTATCGAAGTTGGCCTTGAACAAGTGAAGCCAGTGTTTGAGCTGAGCGCTTTTTGCGTAGTCCATGCGCGACTGGTCTTTGAACATGGATTTCAAATTGGGCCATTGTGCGATGTGGGCATAAAATTGGGCCAGGATGCCGGGCAGGGCGGATTCGATATCCGCGTAATAGTCCGCCAGCGCATCGCGTGTGTCCTGATCAATCTCAATAAAACGTGTTCTGGTCAGGAGCGCATCATCGATTTGTGTGTTTGCGGCCATGGGAGAGGACTGTGAAGCGTTCATGCGGCACCGTAAATGAATTATGGAGGTTGGAAGCGAACTCTTCCGATTACGGGTATGCGCCCGGATAGTCAGACAACCGAAACTTACATTAGAAAAATATTTTGTCAATCACGGGTTGATGGCAGAAGTGCAATAAAATCAGCACTGAATCAGTCCTATTGAGATTTTAGATTTATGCGTTTTAAACGCGCGAAAAAGGCTTAAAGCCTTACGCACGCACAAGTTTTTGCGTCAGGATGAAATTATTTTTATTCCTTATCGAGGAACAGACTCTTAAGGACCATGTTGACGAGGCTGAGCACGATCGCGCCGAAGAAGGCCGCCATGAATCCTGAGATCGCAAAGCCGGGCACCAGTTGCGCCGCGACCAAAAGCATAAGGCCGTTGATGACCAGCCAGAAGAGCCCGAGTGTCACGACGGTGAGCGGGAGGGTTACAATCTTTAAAACAAGACCGAGTGTTGCATTGACGAGGCCGATAACGAGCGCGGCAATGAGCGCCGCGCCGAGACTGGCAACCATAAAGCCCGGGATGATTTGCGAGACCAGCCATACTGCTGCGGCAGATAGTAACCAATGAATAAGTATCTTCATAATCCAGCCCCCTTAAACCTGACCAAGCGTCCTGATCCGCGCCTTTGGATGAATTTCGTTTTGTGACATGACAACTGTTTGCGGGCGGAATCGTTCCACCACCGAGCGGACATAGGGGCGGATAGAGGGCGAGGTGAGAAGCACGGGGGATTCGCCCTGTTGGAGGAAGTCTTCGAACGCATCACGCACGGCGTTGATGAAATTTTGTAATTGTGTCGGCGCCATGGCGAGTTGTCGGTCCTCGCCTTCGCCGAGCAGGGAGTCCGCAAAAGACTGCTCCCATTCCGGCGAAAGGGTGATGAGCGGCACAAAGCCCGACGCGTTCGTATTCGCATCGCATATCTGGCGGGATAGGCGCGAGCGAACATGTTCTGTGATATAGGCAACGTTTTTCGTATAGGTCGCGGCCTCGGATATCCCTTCGAGAATGGTCGGCAGATCGCGCACGGAGACGCGTTCGGCCACCAATGCCTGAAGGATGCGTTGCAGGCCGCCAATCGACATTTGCCCGGGAATAACATCGCCGACGAGTTTTTGGTATTCGCGTGGCAATTCGTCGAGCAATTTTTGCGTTTCGGCGTAGGAGAGAAGGTCCGCCATGTTGTCTTTCACAAGTTCCGTAATGTGCGTTGTGATGACGGTTGGCGCATCAACGACCGTGTAGCCTTTGAAATGCGCCTCTTCACGGTATTGCTCATCGATCCACATGGCAGGCAGGCCGAAGGTCGGTTCCACCGTGTTTTCGCCCGGCAGGGTAATGGGCGCGCCGGTCGGGTCCATCGCCATCAACATCCCGGCGCGCACTTCGCCGCGTCCGGATTCAATTTCCTTGATCTTGACAGTATAGGCGTTGGCGGGCAGTTGCAGATTGTCCTGAATCCGCACCGCCGGAAGCACATATCCCATATCTTCGGCCAGTTGACGACGCAGGCCCTTGATCTGGTCGGTGAGCTTGTTGCCGCCTTCGCCCTGAACCAGCGGCAGCAGCCCATAACCGAGTTCGAGGCGAATGATATCCATGGCGAGCGCCTTGGATATCGGTTCTTCCGCCGGTTTCGCGCCGGGCGATCCGGGCGCGGGAAGGGCGGCCTGTTTCACCGCCTCCTTCTCCGCCTCTTGACGTTGCCATGACACATAGGCAAGGCCGCCGAACAGGGCGGACATCAGGGCGAACGGCCCGAAAGGAACGGCCGGGACCAGCGCCACCACCATCATCAGGCCCGATGTAATCGCCATTGCTTTCGGATGACGTTGGAACTGGTCCAGCAGCGCCTGGTCCGCCGTGCCTTCCACGCCGGCCTTCGAGACCAGAAGACCTGCCGAGATAGAGATGATCAGCGCCGGGATTTGTGAGACGAGGCCTTCACCGATGGTAAGGATGGTATAGGTCGATGCGGCCTCGGCGAGCGGCATGCCTTCCTGCACTGTGCCGATGATGATGCCGCCAATAATGTTAATGAAGACAATCAGCAGCGCCGCGATGGCATCGCCGCGTACGAATTTCGCCGCGCCGTCCATGGCCCCGAAGAAACCGGATTCCTGTTCCAGTTCTTTCCGGCGGACCTTTGCCTCTTCCTCGGTGATGATCCCCGCGGACAAATCGGCATCGATTGCCATCTGCTTCCCGGGCATGGCGTCCAAACTGAAACGCGCCGCGACTTCGGCGATACGGCCCGAGCCTTTGGTAATCACCACGAAATTGATGATGACAAGGATTGCAAAGACGATCCCGCCGACGATGTAGCTTCCCGAAATAATCAGGCCGCCGAACGCTTCGATAATATGTCCTGCCGAATCCGTGCCTTCATGCCCGTGCGCGAGGATAAGACGGGTCGCCGCTATATTAAGGCCAAGGCGCAGCGCGGTGGTGATCAGCAGCACGGTGGGGAAGGTTGAAAATTCCAGCGGCTTGCGAATGGCCAGAACCAGCATCAGGATGAAGACCGAAAACATGATCGATATGGCAAGACCCAGATCCAGCAGGAAGGTCGGGATCGGGATCAGCATAAAGGTCAGGATCGTGACAATCCCGATGGCCAGCACGACATCGCCACGGAAAATGCCGCCAAAGGCGGATCGGGCCTGTGACATTCCTGAATTGGCGGGGACGTTCGGTGCGGGTTGGGCCATAGGGATAGGATCGATGCGGAATTGTTAACTTATTCTATCATAACGGGGAATGCAGGGGTTGGATATTAGAAATTGGGTGATTGAAAAAAGCTATGTGTATAGGGGCACAACAGGATCATCTTCTTTGCGTGCTGGGGATGGTGCTGGTTTAAACCACAATTTTGCAGAAATTCTGTAATTCAACCCAAGCATTAACCTTTTTCTAATATTTACATAATATTGTCGCCGCTCATGGGGAATGAAAGCACAAAAAGTGACATTCAAAAGAAATGGGAAAGCATTTCTGAGGAAGCGTACAAACGCGCTGAAAAGACGCACGACCAGTTTGCTAAAGATCTAGTTCTGGTAGGGGCAGGATTTACAGCACTTACAGCTTTGATGGTGAATGTTAAACCTGATCTTGTTGGGGTTGTTATTGCTACGACTTTTCCAATTTTAGGCGCAATAACGTCTCACATCAGAAATCACAACAAAGAACATTTTTATGAGGCTTTTGCCAGTCACGCGCTTGATATGAGAGATCGGGAATTTGGTGAAGGTGAAGTGGTTAAATTTCCACGAATAGATCATGCCATAGAGGAATTTAGGCGATCTGGTAAATACACGCCACCTACCAATCTATCTATCGTAAGGCAGTATCGAAGTGCAGTTATTGGTGCGGCGGCAGGAACAGCTATGATAATTGCTGCAGGCTTCAGCAGAGAAGGGTAGGACGTCTTTGGTAGCTACCGTAAGGAAGAGGGCTCGTCTAGCCAAGCGTCTGAAGTGCAAACGGTGGAAGATGTTGTGCCGCCCCAGTTGTCACCGGCTCCTCAACAGAATTAGCTTCAGGCTTAAAGTGATCCAGAATTACATCGCTATAAGCGATTGCATAACCTCCACCAATAATCGCGGCGGTGTAGACTACAGCAGTCACAAGATTGCCTATTGATAAAAACGATGGTTCGTTTTCATCATGAAAAGGGTTGGCCGGCTTGTTGAAGAAGTCTTTCAGCATATGTCCGTGCTATAGAAAAATGCCTGAAAAGTCAAAGAAAAGTCTGCAAATGGTCTTTCCATTGGCGAGGTGCCTAAACCCGCTTTAGACCGAAAATCAGGGGGTTGTTTTGGTTAACGCTTCCGCGATCGCCGCTTAGGGGGTACCATTTTACGCAAAGAATCCTTGCAATAAACGCAAAACGGGTATTTGCTATGGAAAATAAACAGTCTTAGGGGTTATAAAATGACGTCGCTTTTTAGATCGTTTGGTTATGGTTTGGTCCTTATGGCCGCCGCCTGTTCGCATTACAGTGAAGACATGGCCTCGCTCGAAGGCAAAGTGATGAAAGCGGGTGATCCGTCCATGGCCGTGGCCGCCGCGCCCGCGCCGCAGGATATCGCCCCCGCCGCCGGTGGCGGTGTTGATTCCAAGATGCTTGGCCAATATCTCGCCCGTGATTATTACGACCTCGCAAAGTATGAAAACGACAAGGCCTATGATTACAAAGCCGCCAAAACCTATACTGAAAAGGCGATGAAAGCATCGAAGGGCGAAGTCACCGCGCCATCGCGCATTGCGGCCTATGATGTCCCGCCTGAATCCATACCCGCCCTGAACGAGGCGCGGGAAGGTTTGATCGCCGCGCTGCGCAATCCGAACATGGGCGGGCATGAGCAGCAACTCGCCAAGGCGCAGGTCAGTTTTGATTGCTGGCTGGAGCGTGCCGAAGAGGCGAGCGATGAGACGCATTACGCATCATGCCGCGATGGATTTGAATCCGCGATGGCGCAAATGATAACGCCCGCCGCGGGGGCGGCCACCGTTTCCGGCATGCAGATGGCCGAAGTGTCGTTTGCCGATGGCGCGGATACCATAGACGCCGTGTCCGCATCAATGATTGATCAGGTGGCATCCTTTGTGATGTCACCGGAAGGGGCGGGATATGAAGTGGTCGTAACCGGCTTTACGCCGATGCAGGATATCACGGAAAAATCACGTTTTCTCGCAACCTCCCGTGCACTCAAAGTGCGTGAGGCGCTGATCGCCAAGGGTGTCAATACGGCCGCAATCAAACCGCAAATCGCGCCTGTGCCGCAAGTAACGGACATAGTGCCTGTTGCAGGCGGCGCTATTACGGCCGATCAGGGCGGGCTGGAGCGTAAAGTGCAAATCCATCTGGTGCCAGTGGCCGCGCCCGTTGTTTCTGCGCCCGAAACCATCGCGCAGTAAAGATGTCCGATCAAACATACCTCGTCTTTGTTTACGGCACCTTGAAAACAGGTGAGCGTAATTTTGAGAGATATTTGGGCGATGCAAATTCGTTGGGATTGACGCGCACTCTCGAGTCCGGATTTCTGATGAAGCATCACCAATCAGTCACCACAGCCGGGAAATATTCGCCGGATGCCGTTCGTGCCGAGCATGGCGGCGCATGTATCGAGGGCGAGGTCTTTGAGGTCACGGAAGAACAACTGGACAGGCTTGATGTATTAGAGGGGATTGCGCCTCCCGCGGAGAGCGGCATCCTTCCGGGCGATGAGAAATACTATCGTGAGCAAATCAAACTGGCCGATGGCCGCGTTGCATGGGCTTATTTGAGCAGGCACGGGGAGGCGGTCGGTGATATCCCGCATATTATCTATAATGAAGAAACCAATTCTTTCTGTTGGAAGGAATTGCCACAGCCTTTTCTGTCTTGAGGTGCTCAATCCCGTGCTCTAAAGTAAAGAGACGGGGCGAATCGCCCATATCTAAACAAGCGGGCGGGATTTCATGCGCATTCATTCTGTTTTTCTGGCGGCCATCGCCGCGTTGTCGCTTGCGGCCTGTACTCATACATCCGAAACATCTTCGAATGTGCCGGTGTCAACCACACTGGCAAGCGCCGATGTTGTATCGACCTCATCCGGCACTTATGCGGTTGCCAAACCCATCCCATCAGGCGCGACCATTAGCCCATCGAACCCATGCGCCGAAAGTTTCGATGATGTTATCAGCTATCTGGAATATCTGATGAAGCAGAAACAGGGGCAGCAAGTCGCAAGCGCAACACAGTCCAATGTTTCAAAGCGTATTGAATATTAGGCCCTAAATTCCACCGGAAGCCGCAGGGGGGATATCGATCCCTTCATCCTTATATTGCGCCAGTTTGTTACGCAGGGTGCGGATGGAAATGCCGAGGATGTTGGCGGCATGTGTGCGGTTGCCGATGCAATGTTCCAGCGTGTTCAAAATCATATCGCGTTCGACATCCGCAATCGTGCGGCCAATCAGGTTTTCAACTGCGCCGGTGTTCTTGACGGCAGCGGCGGATGATTGTGATGCGCTGCCGACACCGGCGGGGTCCGGTGCCTTCGCGGATGCGGTGGCACCTGCTCCGCCCGATGAGAATTCGCTTTCGGAAAGGTGAATGGCATCGGCCTCCAACTGATCTTCAAGGCTCATCAAAATCGCGCGGTGCATGGTGTTTTCAAGTTCACGAATGTTGCCGCGCCAGTGATAGGATTTGAGTTTCTTTTCCGCCTCGGCACTCAGCTTCTTTTTATCAACGCCGTTGGCAACCGCATATTTATCGGCAAAAAACTGGGCGAGGGGGATAATATCACCCGGGCGTTCGCGCAGAGCCGGAAGCTTGATGTTCACGACATTCAGGCGGAAATACAGGTCTTCGCGGAATTCGCCTTTCTGGACGGAGGATTCCAGATTGCGGTTCGAGGTCGCGAGGATGCGCACATCCACCTTGACGGAATCGTTCGATCCGATGCGCGTGATTTCTTTCTCCTGAATGGCGCGCAGCAATTTCGCCTGTAAGAGCGGATGCATTTCGGAGACTTCATCAAGCAGCAGCGTGCCGCCATGCGCCTCTTCAAACTTTCCGATCCTGCGCTGGGCCGCGCCGGTAAACGCGCCTTTTTCATGGCCAAACAGTTCGGATTCCAAAAGGTTTTCAGGGATCGCCGCGCAATTGACGGCGATGAAGGGGCCATCTTTGCGTTTCGATTTTTTATGCATGTAGGAAGACATGACTTCCTTACCGGTTCCGGATTCCCCCGTGATCAAAACGGTGGCTTCGGAGGGCGCGATTTTATCGGCGAGTTTCAGGACGTTTTGCATGGCCGCGTCATTCGCAATGATGGCGTCGTCATTTTCCTGTGTCACCGCCTCCAGAACCGCGGCAATCAATTCCGCATCCGGTGGGAGAGGCAGATATTCCTTCGCACCGTCCTGAATGGCCTTCACGGCGGCGCGTGCATCTGTGCCGATACCGCAGGCGACAACAGGCACATAGATGCGGTTTTCATCGAGCGCTTGAACGAAGGGTGCAATCTTCTGTTTTACATCGCACATGACGACATCCGCGCCCTTGCCGTTCAGCAAAGCGCCAATCGCCTGTTCGGTGTCATCGCAATGAATGACCTTCGCGCCGCGTTGCAGGGCGATTTTCCCCGCTGCGGAAATATATCCCTCCAGTGATCCGACAATCATCAAACGCATTTTCGTAGTCCTTTTTCTTTTTTACCACAGAGGCACAGGGAGCACAGAGGCTCACAGAGTTATAATTTAAATCGCTTCAGTCCGTTTTTGAGCAATGGAACATTAAAGTTGATAAGAAGGCCAAGCGGCATGCGGGTCAGCTTCATATAGGTCAGGATTTGTGCGTCATGAATAGGTTGAAGGCAATCAATGCTTTTTAATTCTACAATAACTGTGCCCTCAACCAATAAGTCTAATTTAAACGCGTTCTGAACAGTCAAATCATCGTACTGTATGGATAATATCTTTTGCCTCTCGCAGACGAGGTCCCGCTTATTCAATTCATAGCACAGGCATTCTTCATAAACTTTTTCAAGCAGGCCGGGACCTAGCGATTTATGGATATTAATACAGGAATCAACAATTTCCCCTGTAACTTCGTTTGCTGTCATTCTTCGCAAACTCTGTGACACTCTGTGTTCTCCGCGCCTCTGTGGTGAAGTCTAAGCTTTATCGGATTTCACGATTTCGGTCATCGTAATGCCGAGTTTGTCTTCCACGACCACAACTTCGCCGCGCGCAACGAGGCGGTTGTTGACGTAGATGTCGATGGCCTCACCAACCTTGCGATCGAGTTCGACAACCGCGCCGCGTCCCAGTTTCAAAAGCTGGCTGACCTGCATCGTCGAGCGGCCGAGCACGGCAGAGATTTGTACGGGAATGTCATAGATGGCCGACACATCTGACGCCATCGGTTCGCCGACCGGCCATTCCTGTTCCGCCTCACGCGCGCCGGAGGTTTCCTCGATCTGGTTGTAATTCACATCCTTGGTATCGTCGCTCATTCTTTTGTCTCCGTGCCGGACGGGGCGTTATCGCCTGCCGCGGCCCCTGATTCGGTTTCCAGCGTTAATTCTATATCACTCTGCCCTGTTTCGGAAAGGGCGGTTTCCGATAAATGCGCGATCGGGGCGCCGAAAAGGTCGACAATCTGCCGCCTGATATCCGCCGCCGCCCGCACAGAATCGCGCACAGCGCCGCCATCGGACCATTCCAAGGCACAATTGCCGGGTGGCATATCGGCGATTTCGACAACGCGCCATGCCACATGTTCCTGATCTTCGTCATGCAGGCGGTTGATGAGCGTTTCGATTTCACCCTTCATCCCCGCCGGAACCTGAATCAATATTTCTTTGGTTTTACGGTGGGATGCCAGTGTTTTTTGAATGATGTTGTGAACTTCCTCGCGGCCCAATTTTTCATTGAGGAGTGGAAAGAGCAGGTCGAGCGCCGCCACGGCAAGGCGTAGCGCCTCCTTCTCGAACACAATCTCACGCATTGTTTCGGCAGCGAACAGCTGGGAAAAACTATCGGCAATCCGTTCCAGCGAGGTAGCCACATATTGTTCGCGGGCTTCAACCTGTTCCTTTTGCCCCTGCTGCCGGCCCTGTTCGAACGCCATGTCTTTGGCAACCGCCAGTTCCTCTTCGGAAAAGGTTGGCGGGGGCGGCGGAAGATCCTCGTCCAGCTCTTCTTCCGGTTCCGGGGCATCGAACACATTCAGGTCAAATAAAAACTTTTTTTCCATGGCTACATTTTCGTCAAATGGTCTGTAAAGGGCGCTTTTCCATGCTTCCGGTGCTCACGTACCAATTGTACGCTGCGCTCCGGTTCATTTAAAACCACCCTTTTCGTCACATCTGCCTTCAATGTACATATCCTAATAAATGAGTTCGTCTTCTTCGTTGCCACTGGCGATCGTGATTTCACCGCGGGCTTCCAGGTCTTTCGCGATGCCCACGACGTGTTGCTGTGCCTCTTCCACGTCCTTCAGGCGGACGGGTCCCATGGCGGCCATGTCTTCCTTCATGATCTTCGCGGCGCGTTCCGACATGTTGGAGAAGAAGAGGTCACGCAGCGTTTCGGTCGCGCCTTTCAGGGCCGCAGGCAGTTTATCCTTATCCGCCGCGCGGATAATCGCCTGAATACCGGTGGGCGGCACTTTTTGCAAATCTTCGAAGGTGAACATAAGCGAGCGGATTTTTTCAGCCGATTCCGGAATGGTTTTTTCAAGCGCCTCCATGAATTTGGATTCCGCGGCACGATCGAGATGGTTGAAGATTTCCGCCATATGTTCGTGGGAGTCGCGGCGCTGGGTCCGCGCAAGGTTCGACATGAACTCCTGACGCAGCGTTTTTTCAACATCTTCCAGAACGTCTTTTTGCACGGCCTCCATACGGAGCATGCGGTGGATCACCTCCATCGCGAAACTTTCGGGGAGGAGGGCCAGAACCTTTCCGGCATGGTCGGTCGAAATTTTTGACATGACAACGGCAACGGTTTGCGGATATTCCTTTTGCAAAAAGTTGGCGAGCACTTCTTCGTTCACGTTCGCCAGTTTTTCCCACATGGTGCGCCCGGCAGGACCACGGATTTCCTCCATGATCTGGTCGACCTTTTCCTTGTTCATGCCCGCCTTGATCAGCATGCGTTCGGTCGATTCCTGTGAGCCCACAAGTGCGCCGGATGTGCTCATCTGTTCTGCGAATTCAACGAACAGACGTTCCACGACATTGGAGTTGACCTTGCCGAGTGTCGCCATCGTCTGGGAGAGTTCGAGGATTTCTTCATCATCCATGTGTTCGAAAATCTTGGCGGTATAATCTTCGCCAAGGGCCAGCATGAAAATGGCGGCCTTTTCGGTTCCCGACAGCGATCGATAATCTTCCCTAACCCGCATGTTTCAAACCCCGTTCCATACGCCTTAATCCTGCGTCATCCAGCTACGGATCACCGATACGGTTTCGTTCGGATAGCTGTCGACGATATCTTCCACCTTCTTGACGGTGGAGGCCTTGACCTTGCCCTCTACCTTTTGAACATCGATCATCGCGCTTTCGGTCCCTTCATCCTCATCCAGATTGGCGGATTCAAAACTGGTGGTGGGCCCTTCGAGCGCCGGCGCCTGAGGACGCACAGACAAAAGTTCTTTCTCTTCATCCTCATCAAGGCCGCTGGCCGTTTCTGAGGTGAGGAGGCGGCTGACCATGGGTTGCAATACCAGAAGGATAACAAGAATGATCATGATGGCGACGGTCACGACCTCCGCCACATCAAGCAGTTTGTTTTTGTCGAAGCCGAAAAGGGTATTGTCCGGCCCTTCGAAGGATGTATCGATTTCGGCAAACGGCATATTGACAACTTCAAGCGTATCCCCGCGCTGCGCATCTATGCCGATTGCAGATGTAACAAGGGCTGAGATTTTATCCAGTTCCGCCTGATCACGGGGGGCATAGGTGCGGTTGCCTTCGGCATCGGTCGTGTAGTTACCATCCACCAGAACGGCGACGGACAGGCGGCGTACATCCCCGCCTTCGCGGATGGTGCTGCGGATTGTTTTGCCGATTTCGTAATTGGTGACTTCTTCAACCCTATTGGTCTGCGCGGTCGGCCCTTGTCCCGACAGTCCCGCGGCATCAACACCGGGCAGATTGTTTTCCACACTGACGTTGTCCGATGTGTTTGCATCGTTTTCGAGGGAGCTTTCCTCGGTCGTTTGCGTGGAACGCGCGACCTGTTGTTCAGGATTGAACAATTCCTCGTTCATCTGCACACGGTCGAAATTCAGTTCCGCGGAAACGGAGGCGCGGACCTTGCCATAGCCAACCGTACGGCCAACCAGATCCTCAATCGTTTGTATCATGCGCTGTTCATATTTCAGGCGCATGTCTTCGGCCTTGGCGATAGACTGGTTTTCCGTGCTCTCACCGCCGCGGGCCAGAAGCTTACCGTTTTGGTCGATGATTGAAACATTTTCTGCCTTCAAATCGGGCACGGCGGAGGCAACGAGCGATTGGATCGCCGCTATCTGTTCCTGTTCGATCCGTGCGCCGGGGCGAAGGCCGAGGGCCACCGAGGCGCTGGAGGGGCGTGCCTCACGCGCAAATAATTCACGTTGTGGCAGAACGAGGTGAACCCGGGCAGAACGCACCGGTTCCAGCGAGCTGATGGTTCGCGACAGTTCGCCTTCCATCGCACGCACGGCGTTGATGTTCTGGATCGCATTCGTTGTGCCAAATCCGCTTTGATTGTCGAAAAGCTCATACCCCATCGAGCCGCCATTGGGCAGCGTTGCCGAGCGCTCGCTGTGCATCCTCAAGCG
>CBFGQF010000043.1:0-11809 GCA_965650865.1 uncultured Alphaproteobacteria bacterium
GGTGCAACTCGTCGGTGTCGAATGACTTCACCGGTTGCGCGACACGCAGCAGGCGCGGGTCGCCCATCTTCAGGATTTCTCGGACGGTCATGGCCGCGAGCATACCGGCCGCTTGCACAATGCCGCGATGCACGATCCCCACCGTCCGCCGCGCTCGCCTGCCGTCGTCCGATGGCTCCTGCTGGCGGTGGCGGTGCTCTCGCTGGCCGCGGGCATCGTCTTCGGCCCGGTCACAACGCCCTTGCTCGTCACCTTGCTGGCTGGCTGAGGTTTCGGGCCTGCGGCTTTAGGGGCCTTTATATCAGGCTTGGCAGATGCCTGTTTTGCAGGTGGCGGAGCAGGGGCCGCATCGCTGTTCTTTGCGGATGCCTCGTCCACCTTTGCCGCAATCTTTGGCACCTCCGGCTTTTTCGGAGGCGTTACGCTCGTTGCGGTTTTGGATTTCGATGGTTTGGGCGCTTGCGCCTTTTCGACCACAGGCTTTTCAGGTGTCTCGACTTTTGGTTTTTGCTGGCCTTCCACTATTGGCTGCATGAATTTAGGCGCGGCCGGCGCAACCGGTATCTGTGGCGCGACGCCAGGTGGCGTTTCCGCCGGCACCTTCGCGGGAACGGGTGCAACCGTGCCTTCCCGCGGCGATACACGCGGTTCAACAATATTGCCCGTGGTTGTTTCAGGGCGCAGGGAATCATCGAACATCGGCGGCGGGACATAACCGTCCTGCGCCATCGACGGATGCGCGATGAGCGAAACAATGGCAAGGCAAAGAATTCTGGAACAAGCCCGCATAATGCCCGCGATTAAAACGCAGATTTCAGGCCAAAACAAGGCGTGATTGCTCCAATAGTTTGTTTTTGGTTTTTCAAAAATGGGCCAGTGCTAGTTATTGAATCAAAACGGATTTTCAAAAGGCGTGAACCAAAGCCATTTTCTTAAAACGACGCGCTTATGCCCTATCAAAAAAAGGGGCGCACTGCGCCCTTGAATAAATTGAGTATAGCAAAAAATCGCACAAAATACCAGAGAAGCATCAGGCTAAATCGCATGGATTGCTTCGTCACCACGTCCCCCGCAACGACGGTAATGACTTACGCCTTCTTAATCAACTGACGCAGGTCGTTGTGGATCTGCTGGTTCGCCGCAATAATTTCGCCGCTGTGGACGGGGTTTTGTTCGTTGCGGATAGAGGTCGACATGCCGCCGGCTTCTTTCACGATCAAATGCCCAGCCGCAACATCCCAAGGCTTGATGCCTGTTTCCCAATAGCCGTCAATGCGGCCAGCGGCCACATAGGTCATGTCGAGCGAAGCAGCGCCAAAACGGCGAACCATGGCATAACGGGAAACTTCGGCAACTTCTTTATAGAATTGTTCGCGGTTGCCGCCATTCTGCAACGGCTGACCGTAATTGAACATGCAGCTTTCCATGACATTGCGGCCAGATACGCGCAGGCGGCGATTGCCCGCAATAAAAGCGCCCATGCCTTTTTCGGCCGTAAACATTTCGTTCTTGGCGCAATCATACACAAGACCAGCGATAACCTGACCCTTTTGCTCCAGCGCAATCGAAATAGCCCAGTGAGGAATACCGTGCATGAAATTGTGTGTGCCATCCAGCGGGTCGATGATCCAGATATTGTCCGGATCATTGCCTTTTACCGCACCGGATTCTTCCATCATGAAAGAGTAATCCGGTTTTGCCTTTTTCAATTCCTCAAAGATCACTTCTTCGGAACGTTTGTCGGCAGCAGTCACAAAATCCCCCGGACCTTTACGGGACACCTGAAGCTTTTCAACTTCATTGAAGTCCCGCAGCAGATGCTTCGCAGCCTTTTCGGCCGCGCGGATCATCACGGTCATGATGGGGGATACTATGGGCATTCTATTAGTCCTTGGCGCGTGTGGAGTAGGAATCGTCTTCTGTTTTGACGATAATCATTGTACCGACATCGATGAAGGGTGGGACCATAACCTTGACGCCGCCAGTCACGATAGCGGGTTTATAGGAAGAAGAGGCTGTCTGGCCTTTCACAACCGGTTCTGCTTCCAGAACTTCCACAGTGACGCTATCCGGAATAGAGACATTGGGGGCTTCGGTTTCGAAGAATTCAATCTCGACATCCATACCGTCCTGAAGCCATTTGGCCTTGTCGCCGATGATGTCTTTTTTCACTTCGACCTGTTCGAAGGTTTCCTTGTTCATAAAGGTGTATGTGTCCGCACCGTCATTATAGAGATATTGCATTTCATGTTGTTCAAGGCGTACACGCTCGACCGCCTCCTGCGTGCGGTAGCGGACATTGTCCTTGTTGCCGGAGCGAACATCGCGCATTTCAACCTGAATAACGGATGCGCCCTTGCCCGGCTGCATGATTTCATAACCTGTAACCAGCCAGAGACGGCCGTCGCCATCGCGGTCGATAACATTGCCGGGGCGGAGTGTGATTGCTGTAACTTTTGTCATTTTTTCGTTTCCTGTAAGATCGCTGCGCCGAGCCCTTCGAGCGTTTTCCGCAAGTCCGGATCCTCGATTGTCTCAAGCACTTGCGATAGATGATTTTTTTCGCCTTCCGTCAAGTTTTTTGTTCTTTTTTGTGGCTTCACGGGCTTTTTCGCTTCGCGGTGAACGAACTTGATATCGCGGACCCATGAATCGCCGAATATCTGATTAATCCGTTGAAGAATAACGTCTTTTTGATAGACCAGAACGGCGCAATCGGCGCTTGAGGCCGCGATTTCAAGCGTTGCTGTCGGTTTTTCTTTTGGTTTTTTCGGTTTGGTATAATGGATTTTGGCGGGGCTGGCCCGTTCCGCGAAATCGGGACCGATAATTTCGCTCCAGTGCGTGACAATCCGCCCCAGCGCGATATATTTGCGCTCGAATGTTTTGCCTAGAACGGCGGGGACGGCTTTGGACAGCAAGAGTAAAGACATATCGGGGGGCATCATGCCCGTGGGGGCGCGGAAAGTCGAGAAATTCCGCACCGATCTGCTGGATTGGTATGACCTCCACCGCCGGGTTCTGCCCTGGCGTGCGCTTCCGGGGAAAAAGGCGAACCCCTATCATGTCTGGCTGTCCGAAGTGATGTTGCAACAAACCACCGTTCCGGCCGTCATCCCGTACTTCCTGAAATTCACCCAGAAATGGCCGAAAGTCAGCGATCTGGCGGCGGCCGATGCCAATGATGTCATGGAAAACTGGGCGGGCCTTGGATATTACGCGCGGGCGCGCAACCTGCATAAATGCGCGATCGAAGTGACGCAGAACCACAAAGGCAAGTTTCCCGGCACGCAGGAAAACCTGATCGAGCTTCCCGGCATCGGCGATTACACGGCGAATGCGATTGCCGCCATCGCCTTTAACAAACCCGCCAATGTGGTCGACGGGAATGTCGAGCGCGTGATGGCGCGCATTTACGCCGTCACCGATCCTGTGCCGGATTCCAAACCCCTTTTAAAATCGCTCGCCGGTGTGCTGGCGGAAGGGGAAATTGATCGGCCCGGCGATTATGCGCAAGCATTGATGGACCTCGGCGCCACCGTCTGCACGCCGTCTTCTCCCAAATGCATGATCTGCCCCGTCAACAAACAATGCGAAGGTAGAAGGCTTGGGATTCAGGACAGTTTACCGGCGCGGAAAGCCAAAGCCGCCAAGCCGCAAAAGCATGGCTATGTGTACTGGGTCACCGATAAGGCAGGGCGCGTTTTGTTCGAGCGCAGACCGGAAAAGGGGATGCTGGCAGGGACCATGGGCCTTCCGACATCGCAATGGGTTGAAAAAGGGCAGGAATGTTCGCACCTCCCGTTCAAATCCCCCAAAATAGCCAAATCTGTCAAGGTGTTACATAGCTTCACCCATTTCGACCTCGAACTCACCGGCGTGGAAGTGTCATGGGGGGACCATCATCCTGCCATAATGGATGGATATATATGGGTGGAGCGTCACAAGGCGGAAAAACTGAGTGTGCCGACGCTCTTTAAAAAGGCCGTGAAGCTTTTCACTTAGGGATTTGTCCCATGGAACAGAAAATAATATAATGAAAACATGAGATTAGATTCACACATGGCGCGCGTGTCCGCAGCCCTCATCCTGATTGTCTTTTTGTTTGTCCCATCCGATGCCCCCAAAGCACAGGAAGAGGGGCCCATGATTACCCCAACCGCATCCCCGATGCCACGCGAACACAAACCCGCGCCGCGCATACAGCAGTCCTTGCCAAAGCAAGCGGAGCTGGACAGCAACGAAGTCACCGTCTTGCGCGATTCTTTCGCGGGACAATACAGGAAGGCATCGTTGGAGAACCTTTCGAAGATGTACTGGCGTCTGGGTGCGTTCGACATGCAGGATGACGAAGCCATATCCAACTATGTCAAGATCACCGATTGCAAAATCTATACAAATTTCGTCAACGACGATATGGAATGGTCCAAGATATCCAATGCCGTGCGCACCAATCTGGAAAAAGCCAAAGACACATTCCCCCTGAATTTCCAGTTTCTGATCGAGCTGAACCTTGGGCGGTATGATCCTGATCGCGGCGGTTTCCCCCTCATCAACAAGACAGGATTCATGGCTGCCAAGCGCATTGAGGTAGACAGCATCGATTCCCGTCAGGAGATTTGTTACGATTCAAAAGCCATCGACGATTATCCGCGCGGCATCTTCATTCTACTGCCACGCCCTTTCACGCTCGATTTCGTCACGCTGAACGAACATGTCGCGCAGGCCTATATCCTTCGCAAAAAATCAGAGTATGCCAACCTGCCGGAAGAAGTGCGCGTAAAGCGTTATGAACGGGATGCATATCTGCGCCTTCGAGTATCGTTCCAGCAATATAATGGCAATATCCAGACGAACGGCAGTTCGTTGATGGCCATCCTTTACGGCACCATAGATGGCTATGAGATATTCGAGGATGCCAGCGAAAAACGCCTGATGCTCAGCGTCGATCTTACGAAGAACGATCAGACTTTCAACTCCACCGCGCCCACATCCTTCCTGATGTCCGTTCCGACGCAGCAAAGCATTGTCGCGGCGGAGCAAACAGCGCCGAAAGAAAAAGAGCGTTATGTTCCCGGATCGTTCGGTATGTCACCGAATGCGGGGAACGCGGCGGTTCCGGTCAGTCATTCTTTCGCGCCATAATCATCATGGCAAACTTATCCGACATAAAACCCGGCGCGGTTTTTACGCATTACAAGAACAAGGATTACGAGATCATCACGCTCGCCAAGGATGAGGCGACCGAGGAGCAGGTTGTTGTTTATAAGCTGCTATATGGTGATTTCAGCGTCTGGACACGCCGTCTGAAAAGTTTTTGTGAAGATGTGGAAGTTGGTGGGCAAACGGTAGAGCGATTCAGGTTGAAATCGTCATTGCGAGGAACGGAGTGACGAAGCAATCCATCTTATGATGTGCATTGACAGGATGCAGGATGGATTGCCGCGTCGGCCTATCGGCCTCCTCGCAATGACGGATTACAAATTGTTTCCCCGATAAATTTCTGTACCCGAAACCGCGAAATCATAGATATCGAGTTTTTCAACGCGGACCGTTACGCCCTTCACATTCTTTTCCGGCAGCACGGCATCGGCAATCCGCGTCGCAAATGTTTCCACCAGATGAATGTGGCCAGCCGCCGCAATGCGTTTCACATGCTGGACAATCACATCATAGGAAAGCGTTTCCAAAATATCGTCATTTTTTTCGTCGGGATAATCAATAAGGTCGGCCACCACATTCACGCGCACGCGCTGGGTCCGGCCTTTTTCTTCATCGAACACGCCGATCGCCATTTGGATCACCATATCCTTGATGAAAATACGGTGAGTGTCCTCCAGTTTCGGCGACCGGCGTTTCGATGGATTGCAACACCAGAACATTATTGAAGGGTGGCGTTGCCGCGCGTAGCGGACAAACCTTCGATCTGGGCGCGTAGTTCCTGACGCATGGCGTCAATCGGAACAACACTTCGGCCTTTTTTGACATGCCAGTATGTCCAGCCGTTGCAGGAAGGGGCGTTCTGAACCAGAGCACCGACCTTATGAATGGACCCGCGATGCGGACCCATGATGATATTGCCGTCCGCGTGGACCTTTGCCACCGCCTTGCCCTTGGCGTCTGTTAATTCTGCGCCAGGTTTCAGGTAGCCATGTTCAAGCAGCCAGCCAAAAGGAATGCGCATTTCTTCACGCTTGTTCGCCAGCGTGATGTTTTCTTCGGACGCGGCTTCGCAAGCCTCAATCCGTTTTTGCGCGTATTTGATATATTCGTCCTCACGCTCAATGCCAATCCATTGACGCCCCAGTTTCTTCGCAACCGCACCCGTGGTGCCTGTGCCGAAGAACGGATCGAGCACGACATCACCGGGTTTGGTCGAGGAGAGAATAACACGTTGGAGGAGAGCTTCGGGTTTTTGCGTCGGGTGCAGTTTTTCGCCCGCATCGTTTTTCAGGCGTTCGCCGCCCGTGCAAAGCGGGATGAACCAGTCGGACCGCATTTGCAGGTCTTCGTTCATCGCCTTCATGGAATCGTAATTGAAACGGTATTTGGAATCCTTGGACTTCGCGGCCCAGATCATCGTTTCATGCGCGTTGGTAAACCGCTTGCCCTTGAAATTCGGCATAGGGTTTGATTTGCGCCAGATAATATCGTTCAAAATCCAGTAGCCAAGGTCCTGAAGGATATAACCAAGGCGAAAAATATTGTGATAGGACCCGATAACCCAGATGGTTCCGTTATCATCGAGGGCTTCGCGCGCGGCGGACAGCCATTCGCGGGTGAAATCGTCATAGACCTTCAGTGAGTCGAATTTGTCCCAGTCGTCATCACAGGCATCAACTTTGGAATTGTTCGGGCGGATCAGTTCGCCACCAAGTTGAAGATTATAGGGGGGATCGGCAAAGATCATGTCCACAGAGCCTTTGGGAAGGCTTTTCAGGCGTTCGACGCAATCACCTTTCAGGATCGTATTGATTGGTGATTTCTTGGTCATTCCCGCCCCGCTTTGTGGATCAAACTGGAACAGATCATGATTCAAAACCGATTCGCCGTCAAGCATAGAATTGCAAAAAATTGTTCAGAGTCAGAACGTTATAAGAACATCTTGAGATTTTAGAGTCGGTTCAATGATTTAAGAATTTTTGCGCTTGGAAAAGCGTTGGCAGTTCATAGAATGACAATCAGAAGGAGATTAAAATGACATCAGCAATTCCCCGGGACTATGCCACCGTAACGCCATCGTTGATCCTCAAAAACTGTGCCAAGGCGATTGAACTCTACAAGAACGCGTTTGGCGCAGAGCAACTGGACCGCATCGATTATTCGGATGGGTCGGGCGTTATGCACGCAACAATCAGGATCGGCAATTCCATCATCATGCTGGGCGATGAAACCCCGAATATGAAAGCGGCAGGGGCGAATTTTTACCTATATGTTCCCGATGTGGATGCATCCGTTAAAAAGGCCGAGGCGGCAGGCATGAAAAACATCATGGCTGTCGAAGATATGTTCTGGGGTGACCGGCTCGGCTGCGTCGTCGATGAATTTGGCGTCCAATGGAGCATTGCGACACATGTTAAGGACGTTTCCGAACGCGAACTGGAAGAGGGCGCCAAGAAAATGGAAGCGATGATGAAGAACTGTTAGGCCGCCTAGTCATGGCCTTCGCGGCAAGGCGCGAAGGATTTACGATGATGCGGCGTGATGCCATGCGCCGCAATGCCGGCAAGATGTTCAGGCGTGCCGTAACCGGCATTGTTCGCCCAGCCGTAATGGGGGAATTCTTCATGGAGTTGCGCCATCAAACGGTCGCGCGTGACCTTGGCGAGGATAGAGGCGGCGGCGATGCAAAGCGACTGGCTGTCGCCCTTAACAACAGTTTGCGTCCGGCAGGCAATTTTCGGGGCGAATTTGCCATCGATGAGGGCCATGGAAATTTCCGCACGGCCATGAACGCCATCATAGGCCCGCTTCATCGCAAGCAAAGTCGCATGATGGATATTTAGAGTGTCGATTTCTTCTGCGCTGGCCTCGGCTATCGCATAAACACAGCGCTCCTTGATCAATTCAAACAGAAACTCACGTTTAACAGCCGTCAGCTTCTTGCTGTCATTCACATCGCGCCATACGGCATGATCGAGATGTTCGGGCGGAATATAGACGCACGCCGTCACCACAGGCCCGGCGAGGGGGCCGCGCCCAACCTCGTCAATCCCGCAGACAGGCACGCCGAACGCGGCATCGAACAGCCAGGGATTAGGCTTTAAGGCTTTTGCTGACGATTTCAAAGACATCGGGCGACAGTTTTTCCACTTTCAAAATTTCTTCGAGGACCGCTTTCATCTTGGCCTGACGATCCGGCGTGTAACGCCGCCACTCACGCAAAGGCGTAAGCATCCGCGCCGCAATCGATGGGTTGATAGCGTTGAGTTCTATCACCGCATCTTTCAGGAACGTGTAGCCCGCCCCATCCGCCGCGTGGAATGCGACCGGATTGTTCATCGCGAACGCGCCGTACAATGATCGGACACGGTTCGGGTTCTTCAACGTGAATTGCGGATGCGCGGCAAGCGCCTCTACATTCTCCATCGTTGCTTCGTTCACGCCCGTCGCCTGAAGCGAGAACCATTTGTCGATGACGAGTTGATAATTTTCAAACCGCTCAAAGAAATCCGCGAAGGCCTTTTCCTTGTAACCGCCTTCGTGATCGCGCAAAACGCCAAGAGCCGTAACACGGTCCGTCATATTGGTCGCGCCGTTATAGAGATCGAAGGCCAGCTCCGGATCATCGAGATAAGAAAGCGCGACAGCGGACATGGCGCGTTTTGCCATTTGTTCCGGTGTCGGCTGATACGGGCCTGTGTCGCGATTTGCCTGATAAAGCGCCAGAAGTTTTTCACGGCACTGATTGGCGAAGGATTTCTTCACAAGTTCGCGCGCATTGTAAATGGCATCGGGGTCCACGACGTTGCGGGTTTGCGCAATGATCTGCAATTCCGGCAATGACAGGGCGCGGGCGAACAGGGCTTTATCGCCTTTGCTCTGCAACGCCTGATCCAGAAGATTCTCAAGACTATCGAGCAAGCCTTCTTCCAGTTTGCCATCATCAATGAGTTTGTTGAGGGCGCGAAGCGCATAGGTCTGCCCGGCCTCCCACCTGTTGAACCCGTCACTGTCATGGACCATCAGGAATTTCAGGTCATCGTCGTCAAGGTCGGTTGTCAGTTTTATCGGCGCGGAGAAATTGCGCAGAATAGATGGCACCGGTTTCACGCCAATGTTTTCAAACGTAAAGGTTTGCGTTGGTTCTTTCAGGTGCAATACTTCCGTGCCGATCATGTCATCGCCATTCGGACCGACGAGGCCGACCGCCACCGGGATATGCATCGGTTTCTTGTTCGTCTGGCCCGGCGTATCGGGAATGGTTTGCGAAAGCGTAATCGTAAAACGTTTAGCGGTCTCATCATACGATGTTTTCGCCGCCACCTCTGGCGTGCCCGCTTGTGAATACCAAAGCTTGAATTGCGAAAGATCCATACCTGATGCATCTTCCATGCATTTAGCCCAGTCTTCGGTCGTCACCGCCATGCCATCGAACCGATCAAAATAGAGATCGGTCGCCTTGCGGTAGTTGTCCGCGCCCAGCAGCGTGTGGAACATGCGGATGACCTCCGCGCCCTTTTCATACACGGTCATGGTGTAGAAATTGTTGATTTCGATATAGTTGTCTGGACGAATGGGGTGGGCGAGCGGCCCCGCATCTTCCGGGAACTGCATTTTGCGCAGATGGCCGACATCATCAATGCGCTGCACGGCGCGGGAATTCATATCCGCCGAAAATTCCTGATCCCTGAAAACCGTTAGGCCTTCTTTCAAAGACAACTGGAACCAGTCGCGGCAGGTAACGCGGTTGCCGGTCCAGTTGTGGAAATATTCATGGGCGATCACGCTTTCGACGCGGCCAAAATCAAGATCGGTCGCCGTGTCGGGATGCGCGAGGACGAGGGCGGTATTGAAGATGTTGAGCGAGGTGTTTTCCATCGCGCCCATGTTGAAATCGCTGACCGCCACAATATTGAACAGATCATATTGATATTCGCGGCCATAGACGTCTTCGTCCCATTTCATGGAATCCTGCAATGCCTTCATGGCATGGGCGCATTGGCCTTCATCGCCCTTGCGGACATAAATATACAAATCAACCTTGCGGCCGGAACGCGTCGTGAATGTATCATGGACGACTTCCAGATCACCGGCGACCAGCGCGAAGAGATAGCAAGATTTTGGCGTTGGATCATTCCACACTGTAAAATGCCGGCCATTTGCCGCATCGCCCTTTTCAACCAGATTGCCGTTGGACAGAAGAACCGGGCATTTCGTCTTATCGGCCTCTACCCGCACACGGAACGTGGTCATGACATCCGGGCGGTCTTGATAATACGTGATGCGGCGGAATCCCTGCGCCTCACATTGCGTGCAATAGGTGCTGCCGGAATGGTAAAGTCCTTCAAGGGCCGTATTGTTTTCCGGTTCAATCTCGGTCACAACTTCCAGCGTGAAATCATTGGCGGCGGGGGCCGGTATCGTCAAACTGACATCATCGGATTCATATTTCGCATCCGCGCCATCGACTTTGACCGAAAGCAGCTTTAAATGCTCGCCATTCAGGACAAGCGGCGCGCCCTTATCCGCAGCCCTCGAATATTGCGTTGTCGCCGTGACGATTGTTTTCCCGTCATGGATTTGGAAATCCAGATCGAGGTGCCGGACCTTATAAGCGGGGGGAGTGTAATCTTTCAGGTAAATCGTCTTGGGAGTATCTGTACGCATTGGGCTTGATTCCTTTCATCGCGATCATATCTTTGAATGCGCCGCTTAGGCAAAGCCCCATTTCAGGAAAAAATAAGATTATGACATATAAAAAGCTGCCGGCCCGCTACATGGGTATCGTTCTTCCACTGATTATATCCATCTTCATGTCATGCCTGGTTTCCGGCATTGCGACATTTCGTGGTATCGGGCTTGCCCCCGATTTCTTCCATACATAGATGACGGCATGGGGCATGTCGTGGATTATTGCCTATCCGATTTTGTTAATCATTATGCCGACGGCACGACGGATCGCCCATTTTTTTGTAGAGGCCTAAACCAGCGCCAGATCATCACGGTGAATGAGTTCATCACCATAGGAATAGCCAAGAATATCGGCGATGTCCGCACTTTTGCGGCCAGCGATTTTGGCGGCATCATCTGAATCATAGGCGGCAATGCCGACAGCCAGTTTGGCGCCGGATATGGTGGTAATCGTCACCGCATCGCCGCGTTCGAATGAACCTACTACTGATTTTACACCGGCGGGGAGGAGGGATCGGCCATCCGACAATGCCTTAACCGCGCCGTCATCGAGCGTCAATGTGCCCTTCGGCTTGACATGCGCCATGATCCATTTCTTGCGGGCGGAGCGTGGTTGATCCGCCGCCACGAAAAGCGTCGAACGTGCCGTGCCCTCGGCTATATTCTTTAATGCGTGATTTTCCACGCCTTTGCCGATCATCATCGGAATGCCGGAATCGGTGGCAATCTTCGCGGCCTCCAGCTTGCTTTTCATGCCGCCCGTGGAAACACCCGCGAGCGCATCGCCCGCCATCGCCGTATGTTCGGCGGATAGTTTTTCAACGAGCGGTATATGTTTGGCCGTATCATCGATGCGTGGGTCGGCGGTATAAAGCCCGTCGGTGGTAGATAATTGAATGACAAGGTCCGCGCCAATCATCTGCGCCACGCGGCTTGCCAGTCTGTCATTGTCACC
>CBFGQF010000044.1:0-11752 GCA_965650865.1 uncultured Alphaproteobacteria bacterium
GCTGCCGTCATGGATGTTGAAGGTCAAATCCTTGAAAAGCGGCACCTCGCCAAAACTGACATGGGCGTCTCGTACGCTTAATATTAACTGGCCGTTGTTCATGGCCTGCTATATGGATGTTTTTTAAGCAAAACTCAAGGTTTTTCCCTGTCATTCTGAGCTTGCAGGCGAAGGATCTCTAAGGGATTCTTCGCTGCGCCCAGAATGATGGTGACTATTTTGCGGGATCACCTTCGTCTTCGCTGAAAATCCGCCCCGATACTGCGCGGTAATGCGGCCCCGGATCATAGGCGATATCGGCCATGCCCATATGTTCGGGCAAAAGCAGGCCCAGCGCCGCCGCCAGTTGATATTCGGCAACAACCATGTCCCGCTGCGCCCGCGCCAGCGCGGTTTGCGCTTCGACCAGATCGCGTTCGGCATCCAGCGTTTCAACAGTCGTACGCTCCCCAAGCCTTGCCTCCTCACGCACACCTTGGCGCGATAGGTCGGCCGCGGCAACGGCCGTCTGACGCGACGTTATTTCGGATCGCAACGCCTGTAACCGCCCCCAGCTATCAATCAAATCGCCTTTCACCTGACGCTCCGCCTCGATGACAAGGGCCATTCTCTGGCTCGCACGGTTTTTTGCCTCGCGAATGCGCGACATGGTCGCTCCGCCTTCATACAAATTCACGCTCATACGAAGACCTATTGTGCCTGTATCGGTTTCATCGAGCGTTCCGGGTTGCGGATCATATTCCCTCAGGTAAGACGCAAACGCGCTGACCTGCGGATAACGATCGCTCCGCGCAACGCCGATATCGCTTTGCGCCGCCATATGATCAAACTTGGCGGCAAAGAGTCCGGGATTGTTCGCGCGCGCGGTTTCAAGAAGCGCGGCATCCGATAGGGGAAATTTGAAATCCGGCGCAGGCAGCGTCAGAATGGCCGGCGGCGCAAATCCGATAATTTGTTCGAACACGGCCTCGCTTGTCCGCAAATCCCCCTCGGCTCCCGCTTTTTGCGCAAGCGCGGCGGAAACGCGGGCCTCCGCCCGTTTGACATCGGTCATGGTGACATCGCCTGCCTCGAACCGCGCCCTGAGCGATCGCTCCTCCTCGGCCAGCGCATTATAACTCGCTTGCTGAAAACCTGTGAGCATGCGGTCTCGAATAACATTCATATAGGCCTCGACCGCCTGCAAAAATACCTCTTGCTCTGCCTGCAACATCCGTCTGTATTCTGCCTTGATCCGGCTATTGGCCGATTGGGTTTGGTAATGTGTGCGCCCGCCGCGGAAAATCGGCTGTTCCGCGCTGAGTGATACGCTCTTGGTGGTGGCGCCATCACCTGTCGTTGCAGGATCGCTTTCAATCCAGCCCTTGCTTATTTCGGCCTGCGCATCGACGCGCGGATGCCATCCGGCAATCGCCTGCGGATAAAGCTCATGCGTTGCCTTCAATCCATAGCGTGATGATTCAATCAACGGGCTATCGTCATAAACGTGCCGGAGAACCTTTTCGATCGTCATGTGTTTCGGTTGTTCCTGCGCCATGGCAGGGGCGGCAATCCCCACCGCCATGAATAATAACAAGCATGCCACTTCGCGCTTCATCGTATGGCCTCACTCTCTCTTAGGCATAGATTATTTTTCGCATTTCGCCCGCGGGTATGCACTACCCATGGTTTTATATTGAAGGAACAGCGTACTACGAAATAGTCACGTTGTATCTTAGGAATACTGCGGTATGAAAGGCTTTGAGAGCGTTTTCTTTTAACCCATAGTTAAATCAATGGTTGTACTTTTTGATATGCAAGAACAACCAAAGGGGCCGAATGAAATGAGTAACAACATCCAGGACATTATAAACACGACATCCGCCGACGCGTCGTCCGTCCAGCTTCAGGCTGAGGCATTCAACAACTTTCTCGCCATGCCGACCACGAAACTCGACGCGGATCAGTATCTCGTAAGCGACCTTGATGGCGTGACCGAAGGTTTGTTCGGCTCTGGCAACATGAATTTCCTGATGATGCAGGCAGGCCAGACAGATGATGCCATCAGGGCAGGAAACCCGTTTGACATGATCGGCGGCAATGACGGGATTCAATCGGTTTCCCCCGTTCTTTCGGCAAACCCATTTGCGTATGCATCACAAGGCCAGGAGAGTGACGCACTTGGCCTGCGCTCAATGGGTGATCTTGCCGATACAGCAGGACAAATCGAAGGTTATCCCGGTAACGGCAACACATCGACCAATATGGGCAACCTTGGCGCATCGAATTTTGCCGTGAATTCGGATTCGCAAAATCCATTCAGTTCGGTGCACAGCTATGCAAGCGCGAGTGAAAGCACAACCACCAATACTTATACCGGCAATGACGGCGCCGATGGCGCCAGCGGCGTGAACGGCACAAACGGCACGAACGGGACAAATGGAAACGATGGTAATGACGGGCTGAGCGGACTGGACGGTCTTGACGGGCTCGATGGCATAACCGATGCGTTGTCGCTGGGACCGGTCGGTATTGATTTAAATCTCGGCCTCGACAATATCACCAATGTAACGCTCGATATCATTTCCGGCGGCCAGGTACTGAATGTGCTCGACGAAGTTGTAGACCTGTCACCGGTGCTTGCGCCGGTTGACAACCTCCTTGGCGACATCACGGCAGGACTCGGCCTGTCGGCCATTCTTAATCCCTTCCAGTATGATGACAGTCCGTCGGATCAGGATTTATCGGTTTTAACAGACCTCAGCGCGCTTGGCCTGCCGCTTCTGTCATCACTCGACAATCTGCACATACCGCTTGATCCGGTTGAAGGACTTCTGGGCGACCTTGATATCGAACTCGACCTCGGTTCCGAAATTCTGGCCGATCTCCTCGGCGGCAATAATGATGATACCGATGTGGGCCTCGACCTTGGCGGACTTGGTCTCGGCGCACTCCCGCTACCGGAACTGGGATCGGAAAATATCCTTCTCAACCCCGTTGAAGACCTGCTCGGCGACATCGACCTGAATATCGCCCCCGCACTCGACCTGTTCAACACATCGGCGATCGATAATGGCGCGGGCGATACAGATATAATCATACCTGTTGATGTTGGCCTGCTCGGCGGGGATGTGCTCGGCGATGCTCTGGCAATTGATTTAACACCCATTGAACAGATTACAGGCGATATTGACCTCGACCTCACGCTCGCCGCCAACCTGCTTGGCAATACGGCGGATGGATTGATCGACAATTTCGATGGCGGAACCGGCAACGACACGCTCCTTGCCGATCTGGGCGATGGCGCGGCGGATATTCTCTCGCCGTTGCTCCCCGCCGGTGATAGCTCCGACACGGATATAGTGCTGGGCCTGAACCTTCTTGCCAACGAAGGCGCTATCATACTGGACCCTGTAGAGGATCTGGCAGGCGACATCGATCTTGGCATCATGCCGTCTCTGGATCTGCTTGATGCATCGGCGACGGATAACGGAGCGGGAGATACCGATCTTGTCGTTCCGTTCGACATCGCCCTGATCGACAGCCCCTTGCTATCCGATACGGTTGCCGTCGATCTCGACCCGCTGGAACAGATTACGGGCGATATTGACCTGAATGTTCCTCTCACCACGGATCTGGTGGCCGACCCCGCATCGCTTGCCGATGATGTGTGGGATGTGTTCGAAGTCACACCCGATATTGCGGCCGCGAGCACCAGCCTTGTGGAATCCGTTACACAAAACCTCGAAAGCACGGTGGAAGATGCGCTTGGCATTCTGGACACCGTCGATTCTGGCGGCGGTCTTACGGGAATCGGCATCCTCAACGATACGCTCGATTCCGCAGAGACCGGAAGCTGGACCGAAAGCATCCTCCCCGAAGCGGGAGACCTGTTCGGCTCAGGTCTTGCGGCGGATATTGCCAATATTCTACCTGATCCTGTGTCTGCGGCGTCACCTGTGGAAACCATCATGCCTGCACCTGTTGTGAACGATGCCTTTGAAGGGCTGGGTCTCGGCGGCGGCAGAAACTTCGGAGGTCTATTCGGATGACATTTTTATCACGGGGGCAGGATGATCCTCTCTATCCAGAGGGGTTCAGGCTCAGCGTCGGCGATCTTCTACTCTCCAGCCTGACCATCAATATCCTCTCCCTCGCCCTTCCCGCCATGACGCTCCAGATATATGACAGGATCCTACCCAACCCGGGCTCGGGCACCCTGCCCGTCCTTATCGCCGGAGTGTGCATTGCCATCGCCCTTGAAACCGCGCTCCGTCTTTCGCGTGGCTACGTCATGGGCTGGGCCGGTGCGTCGTTCGAACACAGGCTCAATTGCCGCGCGATAAACCACATTCTCGCTTCCGATTTATCGACGCAAGGGTTTGCCAGCATCGGTGAAAACCTCAATCGTCTTTCGGCCATCGGACGTTTGAAGGATTTTTACAATGGCTATTCCCTGATCACGGCGTTCGAATTGATGTTCGTTCCCGTCTTCTTGGGGTTGATCGTCTATATCGCAGGGCCCCTTGCCGTCATGCCGACGGCCGTTCTGATGGCGTTCACTATCATTACATTGGCACAGGGGAACAATATCCGGCGTGAACTGGCCGAACGCGACCGCGACGATGACGAACGCTATAATTTCCTGATCGAAACGCTGGAAGGCATCCATACAGTTAAATCCTTTGCTCTGGAAAATGTCTTTGCACGCAAATATGAAGGACTGGAAAGGGAATCCAGTCTTGCGAACTTCCGTGTCACGGAAACATCCGCGATGGCCTTCAACACAGGCTCCCTATTCTCCAACCTGATGGTCGCATCGGTGATTGCGTCCGGTTCATATCTGGTTTTAAATGGCACCATAACGGTGGGCGGCCTGATCGCTACGATCCTGCTTTCGGGACGTATCATGCAACCGGTGCAACGGGCGCTGGCTCTTTGGACGAAATATCAGGACTATGTGCTTTCCCGCGACAAAGTGGAAAGTATTCTTGGTTTGCCGCTTCACCCTGCCGGTGTGGAAAACGAAGACGGTCTGCGCGAAGGAACCATATCCTTGCGGAATGTCTCCTTTCAAAAAGGCGCCGATGAAGCCTTCCTGCTAAAAGACCTGTCACTTGATATCGACCGCGGAGAATGCGTGTCTCTGACCGCCGATCACTCCCCCGCCCTTGCCGCGCTATTGGATATCATGACCGGTTTGTATGCGCCGACGAATGGTGAGGTTATATTGGACGGGCGGAACATTCTTCAATACCGTCATGCGGACCTAACGGGTCATATCGCCCATGTCCAAAGCGAAGGAACCATTTTCCGCGGCACAATCCGTGACAATCTTACCTGTTTTGGCCAGATCGAGGCGCAGAAAGTACAGGAGATATCGGCCCTTCTCAACCTCGACAAAGAGATTGCCGGGCTTCCCGCCGGATATGATACGCCGCTCGCCGGTAATGGCACGGATACAATACCGCCAGGTCTGAAACAACGCATCTGCATGGCCCGCGCCCTTGCCCCCAAACCACGCCTGATCATCTTCGACAATGCTGACCGTTCGCTGGACCGCGATGGCTACAATCAGGTTTACAGCCTGCTCACACGGCTGAAAGGCAAGGCCACGCTTGTCATCTGTTCCAATGATTACAACCTTGCGTCACAGGCCGACCGCCGCCTTGTTCTTGAAAACGGACGGATAACAGAATTGCCGCCGCTTCAAACCCATCAGACCACCACGACCTTGCGGGAGATGCAGTCATGACCCGTTTTTTCAATCCACAGGCACAGGCCGGGGAAACCGCAGATCCTATCGACCGTATGGTGCAGATGATGCGTGCGTCGGGTGTACCACAATATGCGCAGCCGCAAGATTGGGAGGTCTGTCTTTGCGCGCTTGTCCTCTCGCTCGATCCGAAATGCCGCACCTATCAATTGATGGAGGCCCTTCCCCGCCAGATCGAACCATATGGTACGACGGATGTAATGAATACGCTGGCGCATCTTGGTTATTTTTCGCGGCAGATTCAAAGCGACATGCAATCGCTTGATGATCGGCTTTATCCTTGCCTCTATATAAAACCCGATGGAAAACCCGTTATTCTGATCGAACGAACCGGCAATCAAACCAAACTGTTTCAGGATGGATCGATTCTATTCTTGCGAAACGATCAACTCTCGGCCGAACCCGGGACTGTGTTTATTTTCGAACATTATGATGAAACCCGGACGGCAATGTCGAAATTCGTGCGTGAAGGCACGAACTACACATGGTTCCGCGCCCTGTTCGGACGGTTTCGCGGAACTTTGATCCAGATCCTTAGTGCAGGTTTCATCCTGAACCTTATTTCGCTCATTACACCGCTTTTCGTCATGCTGGTCTATAACCGCGTGATTGCGACGGGCACGCTCGATATCCTGCCCATGATTATGGTTGGGATGGTTATGGCCATAGGATTCGAATTTATCTTGCGCGCAATCCGCTCGCACGGGCTCTCATGGATATCGGCGCGAATGGACAATATCGTGGGAAACCAGATATTCGCACATCTTGTCGGCTTGCCTCCGGAACTGATAGAACGCGCCTCGGTGTCCTCTCAAATCGCGCGCGTGCGCACTTTTGAATCCATTCGCGATTTTTTTGGCGGAAGCGTTTTCCTATCGGTCATTGAAATGCCGTTT
Organism: uncultured Alphaproteobacteria bacterium; assembly: GCA_965650865.1. GTDB lineage: Bacteria > Pseudomonadota > Alphaproteobacteria > Micavibrionales > Micavibrionaceae > Micavibrio_A. Next base: position 6,652 of record CBFGQF010000044.1, read on the forward strand.
GTTGTGCTCGCGATCATTGCTATATACGCAATTGCGGGCCCCCTCGTCCTTGTTCCGTTATCGATGTGTCTCCTTTATGCCATGCTGTTCTATGGCATATATAAACGTGTACGGACAACCATCCGGATCGCGGCAAAGGCCGGATCGGCAAAGCAGCAATTCACCATCGAATCCTTTGAAAAGATTCGCGCCATCCGCTCCTTTGGCTTGACCACGCTTTGGGAAAACAAATTCCGCGATCTATCGGGCAAGGAAACCATGGCGCAGTTCCGGCTGTCATGGCTCGGCATGGTGGGAGAAACGCTGGCGCACGCCATCACCATTCTGGCCGCCGTCGCCACCATCGGTTTTGGCGCGCACATGATCTGGACCGGCACGCTTGGCACGGGCGCGCTTGTTGCCACCATGATCCTCGTCTGGCGCATTCTTACGCCGTTCTATAGCCTTTGCACAGTCATCCCGCGTCTGGAACAACTTCGCAATAGTATTGTTCAGGTGAACAATCTAATGGACATCGAAACCGAAGGACAAATGGCGCGGTTCAATTCACGCCTGGCGCGTATTAAGGGTGAAGTGCGTTTCAACAATGTATCCATGCGCTATAACAATGATGGTGACACTATTTTCTCCGGCCTTTCCTTTACGGTACGCCAAGGGGACCTTGTTGCGGTGACGGGCGAAAACGGCTCGGGAAAATCCACGGTTTTAAAACTCGTTAAAGGACTTTACAAACCGCGGTCCGGTTCCGTCATGATAGACGGGTTCGATATTCGTCAGCTCGATGCACCGGATTTGCGTCGCCAGATCGCCTATATTCCTCAACAAGCAGACTTCTTCGAAGGCACAATTATTGACAATATGCGCCTTGCCAATCCGCTGGCCACGACAGATGAGATCGAGGCAGCACTGGATCTTGCCACGGCGCGGGAAGATATTCTGCAATTACCGGACCGGTATAATACAACCTTGAACCGTTACAACGCAGACCGGCTGCCGGGCAATCTTGCCCTGAAAATATCTTTGGCGCGCCTGTATCTGCACAACGCGCCTATTCTTCTGATCGACGAAATACCGAACGCCATACTTTCGGGCCGCAGCGGTAAAAACCTTCAGGCCTATCTCGCCCGTAACAAGGGGATCAAAACCTGCCTCATTGTGACATACCGCGAGGATATCATGAAGACCGCTGACAATATCCTGCTGATGCGCGGCGGACATCCCCCGCTTTTTGGCGAATCCCGCAAAATTATCACATCGATGATGGAGGCCGCATGATCAACACGCTCGGAAATCACAAACAATATCTATCGCAAGCCATTCAACTGGAAGAAGCCGTCAATCCCGCCATTGTCAAAACCACCATGCTGACGATATCGGTTGCCATTATTGCCTTCACTGTGTGGTCCGGATTCACGAATATCAATGAAGTGGCGCGTACGCCGGGAGAGGTTATCCCCTCCGGCTATCACCAGCTGGTCCAGCATCTGGAAGGTGGCATTATCCGGGAAATCCATGTAACGGAAGGCCAGATTGTCAAAAAAGGGGATCTCCTGATTGTCCTTGATGGGGAAGGCGCAACGCAGGATTTGCAACGGGCCAAAGGCAGGCAAACGTCTCTGGAACTACAGGAAGAACGCCTGCGCGCTTTCATCGAAGGCCGTCCGGCCAATTTCTCGAAACATGAATACGACCATGCCTCTTTGGTCAAGGACCAGATTTTATTTTCTCGCGACATGGTCGCCGCCCACCGTCAGGAAGAGAATGTTATCCGCGACCAGATCCAGCAAAAGACTCGGGCGATGGAAAGCTATCGCTCGGAACTTGCGACCGTGCAATCCAATTATGATATTACAGCCCGCTTGTTTGAACGCCGGCGTGAACTGCACGAAAAGGGCTTTTTGTCGGATACCCGGTTCCTTGAATACCAGCAAAACCTGAACCTGATACGCGGCGAAATTGCACAGATCAAAACACGGATTGCTGTGGCCGGCGCAGAAAAAGCCGAATTTGAAAATAGACTGAAATCACTTGGCGCCTCATACAACAATAACGTGAACGAACGGCTTGACGCTGTGCTCGCTGAGAAAATCCAGAATGAGGAGTTGATCAGCAAACTACAGGACCGCGTCTCCCGTCTTGAGATTCGGGCGCCCGCCGATGGTATCGTCAAAGGGTTCAACATGACCACAATAGGCGGAATCATCCGCCCGGGCGACACGTTGCTGGAGATTGTTCCTGCGGACACAAATCTGATTGTGCAGGTTAAGATACCGCCGCAGCATATAGCCCATTTGAAGATCGGACAGCCGGTGAAGGTGAAGCTCAGCACCTATGATTTTTCCCGTTACGGGCTGATTGAAGGGACACTGGATTACGTTTCCGCCTCGACATTTTCTGGGGAAAACGGTGAGCGATATTACCAGGGCAGGATCAAACTTTCCCACCAATATGTTGGTAATAACCCTCATTACGGCATTTCACCGGGTATGACGGTCATGGCCGAAATCGTTACGGGCGAAAAAACCATCCTGCAATATCTGTTGAAACCCATTCACAACTCCCTGAAGACCGCGTTCAGTGAAAGGTAGACCACCCATGCCTGAAACCTCGGAAAATATAGTCCCTTTCAGCCGTAAACCACAAAGGCCTTTTACCATTCTCACGGTAGAAGATGACCGGGTCGAACGGGTGTTTATGGAACAACAGATCAATGATCTGGGTCATACGATGCTTGCCGCCGAAAACGGGCAACAATGCATAAATATTCTGCGGGATATGAAAGACCGTATCGATATCATTCTGATGGATCGCATCATGCCCGTTATGGATGGGCTGACGGCCGTACGTCAGATCAAGGATGACCCCGCCTTGCGCCGCATTCCAATCGTGATGGTCACGGGGGCCTCCTCCGCCCGCGAGATACAGGAAGGGATTGATGCCGGCGTGTTCTATTATCTGACCAAACCCGTCAACGAAGATGTTTTGAAATCGTTTTTATCCGCCGCGACCCGGGAAGTTGATCAGACAAAAAGCCTGAGCGACGAGCTTAAGAAACATAAGGCCAGCTTTAACCTGATCAACACCTGTAAATTCCATTTCCGTACGATCGACGAAGCGGAATCGCTCGCGGCCTTCATGGCGCATTGTTTTCCAGACCCCGAGAGGGTGTTACCGGGTCTGGGTGAAATTCTGATCAATGCTGTGGAACATGGCACATATGAAATCGGTTATGACCGCAAGTCGGAATTGATCGATCTTGGCACATGGCGGGCTGAATTGCTCCGGCGTCAGCAGATGCCTGAATATCAGGACCGTTATGTCGAAGCCATCATTACCAAAAAGTCTGAGGGCGTGTATGCGGTCGTCACCGATATGGGCGGCGGATTCGATTGGAAGCGCTTTATGGTCATCGAACCTTCGCGCGCAAAGGATAACCATGGGCGCGGTATCGCGCAGGCGCGGGCGCTGAGTTTCGACAAACTCACCTACAATCCGGCTGGAAATCAGGCGATAGGCTTCGTCAGTGCCACCACACATATCGAATGGTGATCATGAATCGCTTGGGAAAAATAAGGCCCGCCTATGTGATCATGGCTTTCGCCCTGGCCGCATTGGTGTCCTTGGAATATCAACGCGGCCATACCGCCGCGAAAGAAACTGAAAACCGGGAAAACGCCGTAGAGATTGCCTATGCCATTAATGATGACCTGGCCTATTACAAAGACCTTATTCATGCTTTTTACGCCTATAAAATAACCGACGACCCCGTCTCAAAGGCAGAAATTGATGATTACTACCGCCTTTGGCAATCGCGCAATGGCCTGCGCCCGGATACGATATTTGCCTATGGCATAATAGATAAGCGTGATGGAGGGCAGACCTTTTATACAACGTCCAGCCATAAAACCGGTATGGGGGCAGAAAAACTATATGCCTTCTTTAAATCTCAAAAATACAACAATAATGTCGGCTTCTTTCATCTCCATCTGCCGAAGAAAGAATCCGTGGTCTTTCTGGCTATCAATCTGCCCGTGGTTATGGAACGGCTTGACCGCATCTCCGAAGGATCCGGTTTGCACGCCGTTCTATCCGTCAGCCCGAATGAAAAACACGAAAAAGACAGCCTTTATAAAGAAGTGATCGGTTTCGGAAACCAGAATTTCTATTTGTATTTCGTTGAACCGCAAGACCGTTTCCCGGGATACGGATATGTGGCGGGAATCGCGATATTTACAGTTATCTTCGGCACAATCATTATCCTGACCGGTCTGTATCGCGGCCTTACTTATCGCGCCAAAATATCCGAAAGAAAGAAGATCATCGCGGAAAGACAACTTAAATGCCAGAATGAATTGTTCAACAACATCGTTGAAAACCTTCCCGGCGTTTTGTTCGTAAAGGATGTACGCGATGATTACAAGTACGTAACGATCAACAGGGAAGCCGCCGAATTTTTCGGCTTTCCGCTCGAAGAAATGCTCGGCAAAAGCGATTATGATTTCTTCTCGGAAGAGGAATCAGACTTCTTTCGTGCCATGGACAAGGCCACCATGCAGGCCGGAAAAGTTATCGACATACCATGCGAAAAGGTTACGACCGCCTACGGCGAGATGCTCTGCCACACACGTAAAGTTCCTATATACGATGCCGATGGCCAGCCGCAATATCTGGTCGGTCTTTTGCAAGACATCACCAAAAGAAAACAGAACGAAATGGAACTCGCGAATTATCGCGCCAATCTCGAAGTCATGGTGGAAGAACGCACGGAAAAATTACAAATCGCCATCCAGAAGGCAGAGGACGCGAACCGCCTTAAATCAGAATTTCTGGCAACGATGAGCCATGAGATCAGATCCCCGATGAGCGGTGTGCTCGGCATGGCGGAATTGCTTCTCGATACTCCCTTGTCCGTCGAACAGAGAGGCCTTACCAAGACTATTCTGAATTCGGGGGAAATTCTCCTGAAGATCATCGAAGATATTCTGGATTTCTCCAAGATCGAAGCCAACAAACTTGAACTCGATATTATTGCGGTCAATATGCTCGATCTTGTCGATGACGTATGTCTTCTTTATTCGACAAAGGCACGGGACAAAGCCCT
>CBFGQF010000045.1:0-11719 GCA_965650865.1 uncultured Alphaproteobacteria bacterium
TTGGTGATATTATTGATGGTTGGAAACTTTCAAAACGATGGTACTGGACCGAAACGACCAGCCAGATCTTTGATGAACTTTTTAGAAAAGCGCAGGCTGGTACAAAAATCATCTATATCATTGGCAATCATGACGAAGAGGTGCGTACCCACAATATTTTGAAACGTCTGCGCTATGCCCATCGCCTTGGCATCCAGATCAAAAACCGCGTCATTCATAAAAACGCGGATGGGCGTGAATTTCTGGTGATCCACGGTGATCAGTTTGACCGCGCCATCCTACGCGGCGCTCTAAGCCGCGTGAGCGACCGTTTATACGATCTGGTTGTCGACATTATTGAACGCCGCCGCCCCGTTAAAATCGAAGTGGACGGACAAATCAAACGATTTTCCCTGTCGAAATTCCTCTCCTATCACGGTCAGGTCGCGCTCAATATTCTAAACAATTTCGAGAACGCGCTCTGCCGAGAGGCGAAACGCAGCGATGTCAACGGAATCATCTGCGGCCACACACACATTCCGGCACTGAAACATCTCAAAGGCATTACCTATGCCAACTGCGGATCCTGGCTGTCCGGCAAACCCACCGCTATCGTTGAAAAAGTTAATGGCAGCCTTGAAATTGTCGATTGGGACAGCGCGGCACAGGACAGCGATTTTACCTATAATGCAGAATCCTTTATTCACCGCCCGGCAACGCTGCGCCTGATGCAACTAATCAGGAAGACATGGCCGTCGCCGCATGATGCCACATATAACGTTTACAAACCACGCCTGACACCGCAAACTGAAAACCTGTAATGCAAAAACATCTTCTGCCCCTATCCTGCCTGCTTGTCACGGCCCTTGTCTTTCTATGGTCCGGCATGGGCCCGTATGATCGCATGACATGGTGGATGGAAGTTGCGCCGGTGATCATTGCTGTGCCCTTGCTGGCGACCACTTATAGAAATTTTCGTCTGACCAACTTGCTCTACGCCCTGATCTTACTGCATGCCCTCATCCTGATGGTCGGCGGCCATTACACTTATGCTCGCGTACCCGCATTCGACTGGCTGCGTGATATCACAGGCGGGGATCGTAACAACTACGACAAAGTGGGTCATTTCGCGCAAGGATTCATTCCTGCGATTATTGCGCGCGAACTTCTACTTCGGACATCCCCTTTGCGTGCAGGAAGATGGATGTTCGCGCTGATTATATTTTCCTGCCTCGGAATCGCGGCCGCCTATGAAATTATCGAATGGATTGCCGCCGTAATAACCGAAGGCGGCGCGCATGAATTCCTCGGCACGCAAGGTGATGTGTGGGATACGCAAAAGGACATGATGTGGGCCGGATTCGGCGCAGTCATGGCCTTGCTGTTTTTATCTAGGCTGCACGACCGCGCACTTGCGAATCTTGCCGCTGCTGCATCAGGAAATGCTGCAAACCTACAAACGCGATAAATGGATGCGTAATCAGATAGGTTGGAATCGCGCTCAAGTAAGTATTGAACCGCCCCTTTGCCTCGAATTCCGTGCGGAATCGCGAAGTGAAGAAATAATCGCCGAGCTTGGCCGGGATACCGCCCGCAATATAAACTCCACCAAATGACCCAAGCGTCAACGCGAGATTGCCTGCAATAGAGCCGAGAAAGGCCATCATTTTATCCAGCGCCTCTTCGGACACGGGGCATGTTTTCGCAATCGCGGCCTCGGCAATTTCCTGTGCGGTTTTATCGGCCAGTTCTTCGTGCCCGTCTAGAATACGGATGGCATTGTAAATATTCACCAGCCCTTTGCCGGAACAAACACGCTCTGCCGAAATATGGTGGTATTTATATCGCAAAGTGCGGAACAGATCGAATTCGCGCTGTGTTTTAGCGGGCATTGTAACGTGCCCACCTTCACCGGAAATCGCGACATATTTATCACCATCCCATGCGAGGCTTGCAATGCCAAGGCCTGTGCCAGGGCCCACAACCGCGATCGGTGCATGGGCCACCGGCGCATCACCATTGCCGACCTGCTTGAGGTCACCGGATTTCAGATGTGGAATGGCAAGCGCAATGGCCTTGAAATCATTCATCAACGTGAAACTGTCAAGGCCTAACGCCACCCTCGTTTCCTCAATAGAAAATTTCCAGACATGGTTGGTCATCTCGAACCAATCGCCGGTGACGGGACCCGCAATCGCAAAGGCCGCGCATTTGGGTTTGATACCACCCAACCCGTTGATATAGGCCTGCGCCGCTTCCTGCAATCCGGCATAATCCGCACATTGCAAAACTTTTTCATGGGAAAAACCATTTTCATCTGCCAGCGCGAAACGTGCATTGGTACCGCCAATATCCGCAATCAGGCCTACGGGTGTCGTCATAATTTGTCTCTGCCCTTATAATCTGTAATAATTGGGCAAGACATTAGCCAAAAACGAACGGAAAAACTACCCCCTAATATGGCAAACATTCTCCTTGCGGAAGACGACATGGCGATGCGGCAGTTCCTCACCGCCGCCCTCGAAAGGGCCGGACATAACGTCATGCCCTGTGCCGATGGCTTGACCGCTCTTGGCGCGATAGAGGCAGCACCAGACCGGTATGATCTCTTGCTCTCCGACATCGTCATGCCGGGAATGGATGGAATCGAACTCTCGAACCGCGCCGCCCGCATTCACCCTGGTCTGAAGGTTTTGTTTATTACGGGATTTACCGCGTTTGAACAGCAGGTGCACAATTCTACCAACGGGCCCGCTCCGCGTGTCATGTCAAAGCCTTTCCATCTGGGCCAATTGGTAAATCAAATCGATGCCATTTTGTCGTCATAAGACGACAGGACAGATTAACCAGACAAGTTGTTGTATTGCCTAAAATTTTATGAAAATCCGTAGAGAAAAACCGTGCCTCGCCACGCCAAAAAAGGTATGATGGATATGGTCAGGATCGATGATGTATTATGTGCCGCATCGCCTGCCTGAAAACATATTCAACCGATCGGGCCTCCTATGATTCATTCCAGATTTCTGCTTGCCGTTCTTGCTGCGTCCCTCGCCTCGGGTGCCGGAACCGCCCTTGCCCAAAGCGCAGCGCCAAAATCAGGCGACCTGATTCCCCCGTCCTCCACCGTAGAGGCGCGCCTAGACCCGCTTCAATCCGAAAGCCACCCGCCGCTAAAACTTACGCCGGATAAATCAGAACTGGTTCGCCTGACTACTGAAGCCTCAAGCGTGATTGTTGGCAACCCCGAGCATATCACCGTTTTGCTCGACACACCAAAACTGGCGGTTGTCGTGCCACGCAAGGCTGGCGCAACCTATTTCACTGTGTTGGACAAGGATCAGAACGTTATTATGCAAAGACACGTTATCGTCTCCAGTCCTCAGAAAAACTATGTCCGCATCCGCCGCAGTTGTGGCGCCGCCCCCAAGGATTCCCCCTGCCAGCCGACAAGTGTTTATTTTTGCCCCGATATGTGCCATGAGATAGGGGCCAGCGGCGGCGAAACCACGACCGAATAACCGCTGGCATCTGGCCAACCCTTGCTCGAAGGTAATTGATTTAGCATGAAACCGGTTTTTCGTGGATTTACGCTTATTCCCGTTCTCGCATCCATTCTCTTTGTAGCTGCCTGTGGCAGCACATCGGCCCATCGGAATGTTAGCAATGTTTCAGAGGCAAACCGCGTCGATGCGATCCTCCAGAAGGCCGCGCGTGAAGCCAAGGCCAGCGGCAATACAGTGGAGACAGTTGCCCTCCTCGAACAAATCTACCAACGCAATGAAGGGGATGCCGCCATTGCCACCAGCTATGGTCAGGCCCTGCGCGAAGACGAACAATTGAACAAGGCACGGCAAGTGCTCCTTCCCTACACCGATGGTAAAAAGGCCTATCCCGATGCTGTGGTCGAATTGGCAATGGTCCAACTTGCGCTTGGACAATATAAGGAAGCAGAACTGACCTCACGCCGCGCTGTCGAGCTGGATCCCGAACAGGGCCGCGCCTATCTCGCACTCGGTACGGCGCTCGACGCCCAGAATAATCATGAAGAGGCAGAATCCGCCTTCCGCCGCGGTGTGGACAAATGGAAGGGCGACCCCGCGCCGATCCTCAACAATCTCGCTTTGAACCTCGCGTCGCAGAACAAACTCGATCAGGCGCTCGATCTTCTGGAACGCGCCAAGAAGGAATCCCCGGGGCGCATGGAGATTGAACGCAATATTCGTATCATCAGCACGTTAAAAGAAGGTGCCAACGACTTCCTGATTAAGGAAGGCAAGATGGAAGCGCCGGAAGAGAAAAAAGACGCCAAGAAACCAGTAACCAAGAAAACGCCTGTGAAAAAACCGGAAGAGAAAAAAGAAACCGCAGAGGCTGAAGAAAAGAAAAAGGCCGAATAATAAAAACCCCGCCAAGTGCGGGGTTTTCTATGCCAGAAACATCAGAAGGTCTGGCTTGCCTGAATACCTGCTGGCCCTAGAATAACAATGAACAATGCCGGCAAAAAGAACAAAATCATCGGCACTGTCAGCTTGGGCGGAAGGGCCGCCGCCTTCTCTTCCGCGTTTGACATACGAATTTCACGCAATTCTTCTGCCATAACACGCAGCGCCTGCGATACGGATGTACCGTATTGTTCCGCCTGAATAAGTGCAGTCGCAAACGACTTGCCATACCCGCCCACACGTTTGCCGAAATCAGACAGCGCACCGCGGCGGTCGGACAACATCGCCATTTCTGCACTTAGGACGCCCAGTTCTTCTGCAAGGGTCGGCGAATGGTCTGCCACTTCCCGCGCGACGCGGTCCACTGTTTGTTCAAGGCCAATCCCGCCCTGCACACAAATCAGCATCATATCGAGCGCATCAGGGAAAGTCTGGTTGATTTCCTCAATGCGCTTCAACGCCTGGTTCTGGATGATGATGCGCGGCAGCGAAAAACCGAAGCCCGCAGCACCAAGCAAGATACCCAATTCAACGATATGAGAAATTTCCTTGTCGGTCTTGCCAAGGATCAACATACCAAATAATACGAGAATGATAGGAATAACAATCTGGGCCGCGATATATTTCAACGGTGCCGCGTTGCTGCGTATCCCCGCCTGTAGCAATAATTCCCGCACTTTTTCGCCGTAACCGCCCGCCATTGTTTGCAGTTTATAGAAGGTAGTCATCGAATCCTTGGCGGACATTTTCACTTCGCCCTTGCGGGTAAGCTCTTCTTTGCTGGCTTCGAACAGCGTTTTACGCTTCTTCTCGATAACGCTTTTGTAGCGCTCCTTTTTGTCAGACCGTTGCAAAAACGGCAGGGCAAAGGCCGCAAAAGATAAGGCCGCCGCTACGGCGCTACCGACTACTATCAAAAGATCAGACGTTAAATCAATCATACGCTACACCTTGAAATTGATCATCTGTTTCATGACAAGAACGCCGCAGGTCATCCAGAAAATCGCCGCCGCCAAAAGCCACTTGCCGGTTACAGTATAGAACAACGTCCCTATATAATCGGGGTTAATAAAATACATGGCTGATGCCACAAGAATCGGGAGCGCACCAATAATCATAGCCGATGACTTTGCCTCGGATGACAGCGCCACCACCTTACGTTTCAAACGGAACCGCGCGCGCACAACACGGGCAAGGTTTTCAAACACTTCCGAAAGGCTGGATCCCGTCTGTGCTTGTATGGAAACGGCGGTCGCAAACATATGAACCTCGGTAAGCGGCATGCGTTTGGCACAGTTCAAAACAGCCTCTGGCAACGGCACTCCAACCTTTTGCTGGTCGAAAATGCGGCCCATTTCTTCACCCATCGGCCCCGTAAATTCGCGGGCAACCATTTTGATTGCCTCGCTTACCGGCATACCGGCTTTTAAAAGACGAACCATAGATTCCAGAACATCGGCAAGGTCAGCCAGAAATAATTTTTGCCTGCGCTGCGCGAGTTTCTTCAAAACGAATTTTGGAACTCCAAAAAACGCGATAATCGCCGTCATGGTAATCACGAATGGTCCCTTGCCCAACGCGAATACGATTCCGGTTGCGACAATGGTAAAAATAATCGTGAAAATCCAGTATTGCTTGATGGAGATGCTAAGCCCGGCCTGCATGATGGCTTCCGAAAGGGATTTACCTTCTTGTTCTTTCTTCTCTGAATCTGCGGTTTCTTTTAGTTTTTTTGCCAGTGCTTCGCGGCGCATATCCTGCGCGTTTGATTTTTTTCCGCCTTCTTCAACATGACCACCGCGAATCACGGTCATCATACGTTTCTTCTGCGCACTCTTGTTGCTGGCAATCAGAAAAGCAATCATGCCGGTCACGACCAGCACGAGCAAAAGCGATACAACGGCAATGACCACACCGTTATCCATAGGCTTCCTCCATCGCATCGAGGACAAGGCGTTCAACGCCGAACTGGCGTGCTTTGTCCCAGAATTTTGGACGCATACCGGATGATTTCAATTGCGTAATCAATGTGCCATCGGGGTTTTCGCCAAGAAACTCCAGATGGAATAGGTCCTGCATCGTCACGACATCGCCTTCCATACCTGTAATCTCGGAAATATGTGTCACTTTCCGGGACCCGTCACGCAGGCGCTGCACCTGAATGATAACATTAACGGCAGAGGCAATTTGCTCACGCACAGCTGCAGACGGCAGATTGAGTCCCCCCATCGCGATCATATTCTCCATACGGGAAATCGCTTCACGCGGGTTGTTGGCGTGAACCGTACCCATGGATCCGTCGTGGCCGGTGTTCATTGCCTGCAACAAATCAAACGCTTCGGGGCCGCGCACCTCCCCCACGATAATACGTTCGGGGCGCATACGCAGGCAGTTTTTGATCAGGTCCCGCATCGTAATCTCGCCAACACCTTCAAGGTTCGGCGGGCGGGTTTCAAGACGCACGACGTGCGGCTGCTGTAATTGTAATTCGCACGCATCTTCGCATGTAATCACGCGTTCACCCGCCTCGATATAACGGGTCAGACAGTTTAGCATGGTGGTCTTTCCCGACCCCGTACCACCGGAAATCAGGCAGTTTACACGGCATCGGCCTATCGCCATGATCAGCTTGGCGGCGGATGGCGTCATTGCGCCGAATTCCATCAGTTTTTCAAGAGTCAGCTTGTCCTTTTTGAACTTACGAATGGTCATGCATGACCCATCGACTGCAAGCGGCGGGATAATCACGTTCACCCGGGAGCCATCAGGCAGACGCGCATCGCATATCGGGGATGATTCATCAACGCGGCGGCCAATCGCCCCGACGATACGTTGCGCAATCGTCGTCAAATGCTGGTTGTCGCGGAATTTAATGCCCGATCGCTCAATCTTTCCCTTCACCTCGATATAAACGGTGTCCGGTCCGTTGATCATGATGTCGGCGATATCATCGCGCTCAAGCAACTCCTCCAGCGGGCCAAAGCCGAGCATATCGTTCGTGCATTCTTTTGCGATCATCGCAAGCTCGGCAGGAGTCAAATCCAGATTGCGGAACCGAGCGATTTCCTCAACGGCTGAATTAACCTCTGCACGCGCCTCTTCCGCCTTCATGCGGGCAAGCGCCTTCAGGTCTATCCCGTCGCGAAGATCAAGCCAGATTCGGTTGCGGGCGCGTTGCAAACGCAATGACTCTGTTTGCTGCGCTTCGCTTTCGGCGGGTATTTCTTCGTGAAGCGCGAAAATATCATCGCTATTTGCGGGCGGCTCACTACGCGGAGCTTTTTCCTCTTCAAAAGGAATAGGAGTGGTCTGGACGGTGCTTTCTGCCATCAGATCGGCTTGCTCAGGCTCCGGCGCCAACACCGGCGCGGCAAGCTGCGATTCCTGCACCGTTTTAGTCTGTGATGGCGATCCGCCCGGTTGTTTTTTCCCAAACATGCCCCTGCCCCGTACCTATTTTTTCAGTTTCAGTTTGCTTAGAAAATCGAGACTGCCAGATGGCGTGGAAGAAGAAGAGGATGCATCCCGTCTAACCAGGCGTTGCACCAATGGCAGTAATTGCTGCATCGCAGCCGCAGCGCCCTTGTCCGCCCCAATTTTCCGCCCTTCATTTTCAGCCCCGATAAAAAGCTTTGCATCAAAGGGAATAATGGCCGATGGATCAACATCCATTGCCGACTTTATGTCGGTTTTCGCCACTTCTTTGCCCGGTGCGATACCAGACATATTGATAACAAGATCGATGTTGGGATGTGTGCCGCCGATAAGTTTTTTCATCTCGTTCATAAGCGATCGCGCCGCACGGAGCGAAGCCAGTGTCGGCATTGCCACAAGAATCGTTTCATGCGAACGGCTTAGGATCATTTTCATCACGGCGGGAGAGGCACCGGATAGATCCGCGACCACCACGGGATAATTTCCCATCACCATGTTCAGCATATCTTCCAGCTGCTGCGGTTGAGCATTGCTGTCCAGCATAGCCTCTGCCCCCGTAGCCAGAACTGCAAGCTTGTCATTGGGGTGAAACAACATACGACGGAAGGAATCATTATCTTTGCTGCCTACGGCGCGTAAGGCTTCGCTCGTGCCGGATGCGGGTTCAAATCCCATGCCAACGCCCAGTGTGGACCATCCGCCCGCAACGTCGAACAGAAATGTTTTCTGAGACAGTGTATCCGACAATCCCCATGCCAGCATTTGCGCAATTGTCGAAACACCAACCCCACCCTTTGACCCTGCCACGGCGATTAATTGGCTACCCGATGTACCCAGTTTTTCAATCAGCGCGCTCGCGATAACTTCGCTGAGTATATCCAGTGGCACGGGGCGTACCAGATAATCACTTACGCCCATGGCGGTCAAAGACCGGTATAAATTCACATCGTTCACAGGACCGATGACAACAGCACTTGTCCCTTCATCACACTGGCCAGATAAGTCGCCAAGGCGGCCGATAAAACTCTCGTCCGTCGTATCGGTTTCAACCAAAATCATATCCGGCGACTTGTTCCCGCCATAATATTGAAGAGCGGATTCTACATCGCCTTCGATAACATTCACAACAACACGCGCAAAACGCCAGTCGTTCATTAATGCACGCGCCGCCTCTATCGTTTCCCTATCCTTAAGGAAAAGATCCACTTTGGCACTTGGTAGTAATACTGAAGTTTCTTTACGCACTTTGCCCCTTAACTTTCCTTGTCCCCTAAGCGCATCCCCTATTGCGCCGAAATTTGATCCCTTGTAAGCACATCGAGAGGTCCGCTCGCCTCATCCTCAGTAACCACACGGTAATGTTCCGTGCTGTTGGCGGCGCGGCGGCCATCACCCGCATCCAGATGGCTGTTGCCTTTCAAATCTTCCGGGCGGTAAATCTGACGCGCCAGCATAGTATCGGTGGTACAACCGAATTTGTAATCGCCGATAAACCGGGTCGTCTGGTTCGTATCCGTTCCAGGCAATAGATTACATCCGGCCGGCGCCTGCGCCTTGACTGCATCGTATGTAATCATCAGCATCGGATCGCCCGCCGCCTGCACTGTTTCCGCGTCAACATTCTTGATGCCGAGCTTGCCGAGCCTATCCTTATACGATGACAGATCGTTGAATGCCTTCATCGCGGTATAGGAGGGCGATTTTGGATCGTATACCAGTGAGAGATGCAGGCTACCGCTGCCATAACGGGCATAATCGTCGGCAATCATCCGCAAATGGCCATCTTTAATGTCCTTGACGGCGAGTTGTTGCATCACGGTTTCGGACGTCAGAACCGGTTTGTTGACGTTCATCATCGACGGGGTCGATTGCGGCGAACAGGCCGTGGCCAGACACACGAACATTAGAAGTGAACCGGATTGAACGAGTTTGCTTATCATGATCTATGTTCCCTTAATCCGTAATATATCCAAAGCTGCCGATATTCTTTGTAACGGCCTCCATTTTTTTGGCGCCATAAGTGCGCGACATATTCGCCTCGAACACGCGGCCCAGCGCGCTCCTCTCACGTTCCGGCGCTGCGCGTTTGGGCTCTATCGGGCTTTGTGCCAACATCTTTTGTTGCGACAGGCCTGCGGCCGGGGCCATATCGATTCTCTTGCCTTGAGAATTTTCTTCCAAATCGGCCATCGAGAGGCGTGGCACACTGTTCATATCGGCTGGCTGGTTCGCATCGGACATGGGCACAGGTGCAGGTTCCGGGGCTTCCGCGCTCTGGTTCTGTGCGAATGGTTTTACGAGATAGGGAGTAACCAAAACCACCACTTCGGACTCATTACGTTTGAATGTGTCTGATTTCATCAAATCGCCCATGACAGGTACATCCTTTACGCCCGGAATTTGGGTCAGGCCGGAAATAGAGTCGGACTGGATCAGACCCGCGATCATCAAGGTGCCACCGCTCGGCAGTTCCACAGTTGTCTGCGCGCGGCGCACATTAAAGCTCGGAACATTGATACCATTTAACTGAAGCGCCTCTTCCGTTGTCGTGCTGGAAACTTCCGTTGTCATCTGCATCGAAATGCGGCTGGCCGACATGACCGTGGGGCGGAAATTCAATGAGACCCCGAACGGACGGAATTCATAAACGAGGTTTCCGTTGCGGTCGAGTTGCGTGGGGATTGGAATTTCACCCCCGGCAAGGAATCCTGCCTGCTCACCGGAAATGGCGGTCAGGTTCGGTTCGGCCAGCGTATTCAAAATACCTTCCTGCTCCATGGCACGGGCAAGAAATTGCAGGGGTCCGAAGCCGCCTGTGGCGAAATTCAGACCGAATAGGCCAAGCTGGGCAGGCGCACCAAGTCCAAGAGCCGCTGCCGTTCCCACAGTGCCTGTCCAATTCCCTGTGCTACCGTTTTGCAGGTTGGTTTCAAGGCCGAGATCTTTCAGGGCGCTGCGCGAGACTTCCAGAATCTTGACTTTCAGCATCACCTGCTGCTCACCGGAAACGGTCAGCATGTTGGTTACGACTTCATCGATAGATGTCGCACTGACATTCTGCACTTCCGCGGCATATTGCGCGACGAGGTTGGCCACGCTATTGGATACGGCGGGCGTAGAAACATTGCCGGTGATAACCAGTTGGTCTGTCAGGGCGCGGATCTGAACATCCTCGTCCGGATATAGTTCTTCGATCATGTCTTCGAGCTTGGTCGTATCCATCTGAACATGGACATTCATCTTTTTAACGATGTTGCCTTCATCGTCCATGATCATCAGGTTGGTATCGCCCAGCGCGTTGCCGACGATATAAAGCTGGTTGGAACGAACGGGCGATACATCGATAATGCCGGGGTTCGCTACGAGAACATCGGAAACATTCTGGCCGAGATCGACAAGCTCGGCGCTGCCCAGCATGACATTGACGGAGGGCGTGCGTGCGTTTTTGGATGGCAGAAGGTCCGCCTTGTCCGCCAGGGCAGTGCCGAGCGGTGCGATAATGACCGCCGCAAACGCGATGGCGCAAAGTATTCTGCCCCTGAAGGATTTCATGGTTTTCATTGTTGTTCCCCTCCTTCTTCCGTGCCCGTGATAACGGGCATGGTTTCCGTGCCGGATGATGTTTGTTGTGCCGGAATGGTGACTGAACCGCTTGGACGCTGTTCGACGACCGTGCCGCCGTTGTAGATTTTAACCGCGCCGCCGGCCCCGCCATTTTCGATCAAGGCCATATTCTGCATAATCTTGCTGGTTTGGACATCGGTGGTATAAGACGGCGTCTTTTCAACATCGTCATCGCCAAGACCGCGCAACGATAAAATCATATCGCCCATTTCGGCGGCGAGCGCGACTTTCTGCGCACC
>CBFGQF010000046.1:0-11705 GCA_965650865.1 uncultured Alphaproteobacteria bacterium
AGCCGCCGGTGCCTGTGCCTGTGGGGTCGCCTGTCTGCGCCATGAAGCCATCGATCACGCGGTGGAAGACGATACCGTTATAGAATCCTTCGCGTGTCAGTTCTTTGATACGTGCGACATGGTTCGGCGCGAGGTCCGGCATTAATTTGATGACGACTGTGCCGTCTTTCAATTGCAGGTTCAGTGTGTTTTCCGGATCGAGTTCGGCGGCGTTTGTTGTGCTGGTCATTAATAAGATACTCCCGAGGACGAGGGCTAAAGTTTTCAACATTCGTTAGGCTCCATTGAAGCGTTAAACAGGCACAACATGTGACATAGGGGCCTCCGAAAGGCAAGGGGAGGTTTGGCAGGCAATCAGCCCGTCCGCCGTGCCCGCCGCTTGCTGGCGTTTTTGTTCGACGATCCGCTCTATATGTGGCAAGCAGCCCCCGCAACAGCCGGCGATTTGTCCCAATGTTTCGCCGATGGGTTTCAAGCGGCCTTTTTGCAGGATTTTGCTGTCCGCTTTGAGGGTGTCTTCTGGAAGAGGGGATTGTTTTTCCAATTCTTCGAAAATGGCGGTCAGGTGCATTTCGCACAACCTATTGCATTGGCATAATAGAATCGGCATAGGCCGTTATTCCGCCGTGGCGAATTCGTCTTCGGTGAATTCCTCGCCCGCGAATTCGGGCATGGATTCCTTGATTTTTTGAACGCCGAGATTGGATTGGTGATCGACGATCATGCATTTGACCGCGTTGATACAGGAACCGCAATTGGGGCCGTTGCCGCCGGAACAGGCCTTGTAAATTTGCGCCGTGGTGTTTGGCACTTCCGGATTTTCCAGCGCTTTTGTAACGTCCTTGTCCGTAAACGGATTGCAAAGGCATACATACATTTTATTCATCCCCCGCCGGGTCGCATTGTGATCTGCCGTGGAATTTAGGGTAAGTGAGAATTATTCGCAAGAAGAAAATGAGAATGATTTTCATTTTGCTGCGGGCCTGCTAAAGATGAAGACCATGATCCGCCCGAAAGCCCTAAAAACACCCATAATACGCCGGATAGAAGAACCGGACGAGCCGTCTGCCCATTGGCAACGGCTGTTTGACTTGGACCAGATCGAGGCCTTGCTTCAGGCGAGTGCGCGGGAGGGGCGGCCGATTTCCTATTCGGAAACGCTGGACGCGCTGGGTTATCAGTTTTCCCGCCCAAAAATGCGGGCGTTGTGCGTGGCGCTTGGCGAGGTGGATAGACGCGCGGCAGAGCGGGGAGAGCCGGAGCTGGCCGTGCTCGTCGTCCGTGCCTCTGATCTCATTCCCGGGCAAGGGTGGTGGGTAAATCGGAATGACCCCAAATATAACGGCCCGTGGGAGGGACCGCGGGCCGAAAAATATATCAAGGCGATTCAAAAGAAGGCCTTTGATTATTGGTCATCCAGATAATTACTCCGCATCCGCCTGATCTGTAGAATCGGAATTCAGATGAATGTAATTCTGCATGCCGATACGTTCCAGAAGATCAAGCTGCGTTTGCAGGAAGTCCTGATGGCCTTCTTCGTCTTTTAGAATTTGCAGGAACAGATCGCGCGTCACGTAATCATGCGCCGCTTCGCAATCCTTGATCCCCTCGCGATAGTTGGCAATACCTTCGACTTCCAGTTTCAGATCGCCTTGCAGGATTTCGATGACGGTTTCACCGATATGAAGTTTGCCAAGGTCTTGCAGGTTCGGCAGGCCGCCCAGCATGAGAATACGTTTGATCAGAAGATCTGCATGCTGCATCTCTTCGATCGATTCCTTGTATTCATGACGGGCGAATTTCGTGATTCCCCAATCTTCCAGCATACGGGAATGCAGGAAATATTGGTTGATGGCGGTCAACTCGCCTTTCAAGGCAAGGTTCAGACGTTTTAATACTTGTGCATCGCCTTTCATGGCAGTCTCCTTTTTGGGTCCATCGTCGCCAGCCGTCGCTTTGCTCCGTCGAGCCGATGAACATATAATAAATTTTAAACCAGTGTGCGGTCGATAATCGCGTCCACATGCTTGATGTAATCATCGTATTTGAAGATACTCTCAAGGGCGGATTTGTCCAGCTTTTGCGTTACTTCATTGTCCTCTAATAATAGGGAAAGCAGCGTTTTCGTTCCGCGGGATTCCCAGACCTTCATCGCGTTGCGCTGGACGATGCGATAGGCGTCTTCGCGGGCGATACCGGCCTGTGTCAGGGCAAGCAGGGTTTTCTGGCTGAAAACCAGTCCGCCCATTTTGTTGAGGTTGTCCATCATCGTATCCGGATAGACCAGAAGCTTGTCGATAACGCTAGTCATTCGCACGAGCGCGAAATCGAGCGCGATACAGGCATCCGGTGCCATGATGCGTTCGACAGAGGAGTGGGAAATATCCCGCTCGTGCCACAGCGCGACATTTTCGAGCGCGGGCGTGACGGCGGCGCGGACCACACGGGCAAGGCCGGTGAGGTTTTCAGTCAAGATCGGGTTGCGCTTGTGCGGCATCGCGGACGAGCCTTTTTGACCCGGAGAGAAATATTCTTCTGCTTCGCGCACTTCGGTTCTTTGCAGGTGGCGGATTTCCACGGCGAGGTTTTCGATTGAAGATGCAATGACGCCGAGCGTGGCAAAGAACATGGCATGGCGGTCGCGCGGGATGACTTGCGTCGAAACGTCTTCGCGTGTGAGGCCCAGTTTTTCTGCCACATAATCCTGCACGGCGGGATCGACGGTGGCGTATGTGCCAACCGCGCCGGAGATGGAGCAAACGGCAATTTCCTTGCGCGCGTTGATCAGGCGCTGCTTCGCACGTTTGAACGCCGCATAATGACCGGCGAGTTTGAATCCGAATGTGGTCGGCTCCGCATGGATACCGTGGGAACGCCCGATGCAAAGCGTGTTCTTGTGCTCCAGGCTGCGGCGTTTGAGGGCGGCGAGCAGGGCGTCGAGGTCTTCCAGAAGAATGTCGGCGGCTTGCGTCAGCTGAACGGAAAACGCGGTGTCGATCACATCGCTCGATGTCATGCCTTGGTGGACGTAACGGGAATCTTCACCGACAAATTCGGCAACCGATGTCAGGAAGGCGATAACGTCGTGTTTCACTTCCTTTTCAATCTCGTCAATACGGGCAATGTCGAAATTGCCCTTTTCTCGCATGGATTTTGCCACCGATTTCGGCACCGTGCCCATTTCGCCCATCTTTTTGGCAGCAAGGGTTTCAATCTCCAGCCAGATTTTAAAACGGTTTTCGGCTTCGAAAATATCGGCCATCACGGGGCGGGTATAACGGGGGATCATGCTTCTGCTCTTCTTAAGTCTTTGGTGAATTTGGGGCTTTTTTACCACCAAGAGCCGCCCGAACCAAGGGTTTTCCTGCCTTCACCGGTTGTTAATCCATTTTTTGCATACTGGGCGGCATGGAAGCCCTGTTTTCTCAGCTCTATCCCTTTGTGTTCCTGATCGGCCTTGCCGGTTTCGGGCCGCAGA
Source organism: uncultured Alphaproteobacteria bacterium (assembly GCA_965650865.1). Lineage (GTDB taxonomy): Bacteria > Pseudomonadota > Alphaproteobacteria > Micavibrionales > Micavibrionaceae > Micavibrio_A. Next base: position 3,479 of record CBFGQF010000046.1, read on the forward strand.
TTTATCAATTGATGCGCAACCCTGCCAGCGCGGATTCCCTCTCGCTCTCCACATGGGCGATCTGGGCGCTGACATGGTTTATCTCGCTTGGCTATGGGGTGACGAAACTCCATGATTTCATGTTCTGCCTGACGGCGTCGGTGAACTTCTCCGCGCACATGGCAATTTTCCTTATCATTGCCTATCGCCGTCTGCACCATATGATGGCGTTTCAATCGCTTCGCCCTGCCTATTTGCGCATGCGAAAATAATCATGAAATACCAACTGTTTTAGAAAGTCCTTGAAAAAGGGCTTTTTTCATGTATTCTTAAAAATCGAACCAAAATAATAAAAAAATAATTTGAACACAGGAAGGTTATTCATGTCTGACGCACAAGTTGCGGCGCAGAGCCACGCCCCCACGCCCAAATTCTGTTACGATTTTCCGCAAGGCTCCCCTTGCGCCAATATCATTCTGTATACGCAGGACACGGATAGCAAAGGCACCCGCCTGACCATTATGACGACAATCCGCGCGCCGCATGTCGGGGCGGGGCGGGCGCTTTCCGCCGGCGGGTTTTACGAGGTCAAGGATATGTTCAACGAAGTAGGGAAGGTTCAGAACGGCCTGAAAGAGCTTTACCGCGAATGTTACGAAGAACTGGGCGAGGAGTTTAAAACCATTATCCCGTATGAGGACTTTGAACGGCGCGCGCAGTATTTATGGAGCGGGATGCACCGCATCCGCGATACGCAGCTCGTCCACAATATCCTCTCCATGACCATGCAAATCAGCCACGAAGAAATGGACGCGATTGTCGCGCTGCCCGATACGGAGGAACAGATCGGCAAAGTCCTCGAAACCTTCACGCTCGAATATGACGGCAGCACGACGAGCGAAGAGGCTGTGATGGAACGCTTTGCCGATTTCTATCACCCGATGGAAAAAACCGTGAGCGCGATGTTCCTTGCGAAACAACACGCGGCGTTCAAAGGCATGGTGGATGATTATGTGCCTTATGCTTAATACAGATCAATATTCTAATTTTTACTCATAAGTATTTCTTGAATTTTTTCAAAGCCGTGAAAAAAATCTGTAAATCCTATGATGCAAAAATAGAAAGCAGCATATCCGAATGAAAGCATCAATAAATTGATCACTAAAGAGAGAAACTGCGCGAAATTATGGTTAGGTATTATTTCGCAAATATAATCTACTATACATGCAGTGTAAGTGAGACAAATACAGATGAGTGCCGAAATTGTAGCCTTTAAAAATTCGTCAAAGGGAGAATCAATTACCTGTAATGTTTTTAAGGCCAAATTTGGAGACTTCTCATGCAGAGAAGAAAACAAGGTTCCCATCGCAGCTATAGTGAAAGCACAAGCGCCCACGCTTACTGTCATGATAGTTTTTAAAGCAATTTGGCCATATGTATCCAAATCTTCTAGTGACTTTTTCAAATCAATCTGACGACTTGCTTCATCATTATTATTTGTATCCGTCATATCAACCCCAATGATTTAAAACTCGTCACCCCGCCACGGGAGACGATCAGATGATCGTGAACGATAATCGTGAACGGCTTGGCGGCGGCGCAGATGAGTTTGGTCATCTCGATGTCCGCTTGTGATGGCGTGGCATCCCCGCTCGGGTGATTGTGCACCAGAATGAGCGCGGTCGCGCCGAGCTCCAACGCGCGTTTCATGATTTCACGCGGATAGGCGGGGGTGTGGTCCACCGTGCCGGATTGTTGAATCTCGTCCGCGATCAATTCATTCTTTTTGTTTAAGAAAAGAAGGCGGAAATGCTCGCGGGCCTCATGCGCCATTGATGCCTGAAGGTAGTCGAGCAGACGCTGCCATGAATTGAGGATGGTGCGGCCAGACAAATCTTGTTTGAGCATGCGAAGGCCCGCCGCCTGAATGGCCTTGATCGCCGTTGCCGTGGTTTCCGATATGCCGTCAACGGATTCCAGATCGGCGCGGTTCGCGTGGAGCACGCCGTTCAATGATCCGAACCGCGCAATCAATTGCTTGGCAATGGGTTTCACATCCCTGCGCGGAATCGCCATGAACAAAAGCAGTTCCAGAAGTTCGTAATCGGGCAAACTGTCCGGCGCATTCAAAAACCGTTCGCGCAGCCGGTCGCGATGCCCTGCATAATGCGGTTTATCCTCGGGCGCTGCTTTTTTCGCGGCTTGTTCCATGCCAAGTGTTTTAGCATTTTGCGCAAGGCTTGTCATCCTGAGCGTTAGCGAAGGATCTCATGGGTGGGGAATACAAGATCCTTCGGGCTTTGCCCTCAGGATGACACTACGCATATGGCGGTTTGGTGTATCCGGCGGGGGAAAGGGTGAAGATTTCAAACCCGTCATCCGTCACGGCCAATGAATGTTCGAACTGCGCCGACAATGACCTGTCGCGTGTCACGGCGGTCCAGCCATCGGCCAGAACCTTTGTGGCGTAATGGCCTGCGTTGATCATCGGCTCGATCGTAAAGAACATGCCGGGCTCCAGCACGGGGCCTTCGCCGGGGCGTCCGAAATGGACAACGCTTGGCGGTTCATGGAATTGCTGGCCAAGGCCATGGCCACAGAAATCACGCACCACGGAAAAACGGTGGCTTTCCGCATAGCTTTGGATCGCATACCCGATATCGCCGAATGTGTTGCCGGGCTTTACCGCCTCGATCCCCTTCATCATGGCGTCATAGGTGACCTCTACCAGATTGCGGGCTTTCACCGGAATCTTATCACCGACCAGATAGGTGCGGGAATTATCGCCATACCACCCGTCCACGATGCAGGTGTAATCGATATTGACGATGTCGCCTTCGACCAGTTTTTTGTCGAAGGAGGGGATGCCGTGGCAGACGACATGGTTGATGGAAATGCATGTCGCGTGTTGATAGCCCTTGTACCCGATGGTGGCCGACACCGCGCCGTTTTGAACCGTGAACTCTTCCAGTTTTTTATCGAGGTCGCCCGTCACGGCGCCCGGCACGACAAAGGGCGTGATCATGTCAAGGGCGCTCGCGGCCAGTTTTCCGGCCTTTCGCATCCCTTCATACCCTTCCGGCCCGTAAAGGCGGATTCCGTCCATGCTGTATCTGTTCTTATTCATCGCGGTTGCTTTATAGGCCAATTTTGGTACCCTTGTCATATAGAAAATTAGTCCGCATTTGAACAGGTTAAATAGCCATGAAGGCCTTTCTGAAAGAAAATCTTGTCCTGATTGCCGGAATAGCCTTGCCGCTGCTGCTCGGCATCGGCTTTTTGGTGGCCACGAAAGTGAGCGTGATCGGGATTGCCCCGCCGCAGACTTCGGTCCTTTATTTCTACAAAAACTATGGTCCGGCGGATTTCAAGGTGCGTGACGGTGTCGTGTATTACCATGAAACCGGGCCAAAGCCCGCGAACTATGATTTTCGCCGCGAGACGGAGCTTTATATCTTCGATCCGGTAAAGGGCGAACGCCGCAGGATCGACCTGCCCGATGTGCCCGAAGACGGGACGGGTAAGGATGGCTTGCCGGTCGAAGGGTTGAAAGACCTGAAGATTTCGGATGCGCCCGAAAGTCCGGATGGTTTTGTTTTCCGGAACGGCTGGGAGCATTCTTATAATGGCGGCCTTGTTCTGGAGATATTCGGCGGCTCTAGGCACGATCGCAACGCCTATCTGCAAAAAGGCGCATTGAAGGTTGAAATAGCCGACCAGAACCAACCCTATTACAGGCAGCCCGCCTTTATCGGATGGGTGATAGAATGAATAATTATATCCAGACGGACCGCGACCGTGCCTTGTCGGAAATCGCCGGGCTTGCGGCCGCGCACAATCTTACACTCGATGACATCGGGGCCGTGCTGACCAAAGACGCGCAAGGGCGGAAATCTCCCGGTCTTATTGCCCGCATACTCGGATATCTCGGCGCCGCGCTGATCTTTGGCGGGCTCGCGCTTTATATAGGTATGCAATGGGATATGTTGCCGAGCGCAGCCCGCGTCATCATCACCTATGGCACAGGGTTCACTGCTTTTGTGCTGGCGGTTCTGGCGGCCAAGAACCCACGGTATCATGAGGCATCGACCGTTCTGTTCATCAAAAGCGCCCTATTGCTGCCGACAGGGATGTTTGTTTTCCTGCATGAGTATTCGCAAGGCGGCGATCCGGAATTGGCATCCATAATCGTTTTCGGGTTGCTCACGCTGCAATTCCTTGCGACCTTTTCCAAACTGAAAACGACATCGCTTTTGTTTTTTACCTATCTGTTTTTCAACGTGGCGACGGCATCGCTTCTTTCCTATATCGGTGTGAATAAGAATGTGGCCGCGATTGCGCTTAGCCTCTCCATCCTTATGGTGAGCTGGAAAATCGATAGCACGTCATATCGCGCTATCGCGCCATTCTGGTATTTCACCGGCGGCGTTGGCCTTATGATTTCCGCGTTCGATATCCTGGAAGGAACACCTTTGGATACAGGGCTTGCAGCGCTATCGGCCGGCCTTATGTATGTCAGTGTCCGCGCGAAAAGCCGGACCTTGCTGACCGTCAGCACCGTTGCCTTTCTTGCGTTCCTTGGATATTACACCGACGAATATTTCAAGGATATTGTCGGCTGGCCGATTGCGCTGATTATTGCGGGGTTCGGCCTTGTTGCTATTAGTGCCTGGGCCGTCAAGCTCGGGCGTACAATCAAGTATGGTGCGTAATGGATAATCAACAGGACAAAGACATATACCGCGCATCTATTGTGGTGGTCGGCAATGAAATTCTTTCCGGCCGGACAAAGGATGCCAATACGTCGTGGATCGCCGAACAGATGGTGCAAGCCGGTGTCGTACTGGCCGAGGTTCGCGTGGTGCCCGATATCCGGGATGAAATCGTTTTTGCGGTTAACGAACTCAGGCGCAAATACGACTATGTGTTCACCACCGGCGGGATCGGTCCGACCCATGACGATATTACAGCGGAATCGATTGCTCATGCCTTCGGTACGACGTTGGAACTGAATGAAGAAGCCTATGGTATTCTGGTCCGCCATTATGGATCGGAAGAAGAAGTCACGCCGCCGCGCCGAAAAATGGCAATGATCCCTGTTGGTGCCAGCCTGATTAACAACCCTGTCAGCGGCGCACCGGGATTCCAGCTGGAAAATGTGTTTGTCATGGCTGGCGTACCAAGGATCATGCAGGCGATGCTCGATGACATCAAACCCCGGTTGAAAAGGGGGCGGACGATGCTATCAAACACCATCGCCTGTTCGCTCGCCGAAAGTGCCGTGGCCGAACCGCTTTCAAAAATTCAGGATCGGTTCCCGACGGTTTCGATCGGCAGTTATCCGCATTTTCGTGGGGGCATCTTGGGGCTTAGTCTGGTTTTACGCTCGCCTGAGAACGAGGCGCTCGACACTGCTACGGCCGAAGTTATCCGCATGGTCGCCGATCTTGGCGGTGAGGCGAACGCCCTTAGCATCCAGTCGACCGGAAAGAGTCTGGGGCTGATATAATGCAAATTCTAACCCCCGCCCAATGCCGCGCTGCCCGTGCCCTTCTGAACTGGAGCCAGCCGGAACTGGCGCAGCGTGCGGGGATGCATGTGCAGACGATTTCGTCTTTTGAGTCGGAAGGCGGTACGCCGACCAAAACGACGATTGAGAAGATTGCAGGGGCGCTAGAATATGGAGGGGTAGAATTTCTTCCGAATTCAGGTGTCTGTCACCGTTCCCAAAATATAAGATTTTATGAAGGGCGAGAGGGAAATAACACATTTTTTGATGATGTTTACAATGTGGTGTGTGAGGGGGCTGACGATCTCTGTGTTAGTAACGTGTCGGAAAGCACTTTCGATGGCTGGTCACCTGATAAGGGGATTGAACATAAAAAACGTATGACAAAACATAAGCTCGAAAACCCGTCTTTTGAGATGCGCATTTTGGTAAAAAGTGGGGATATGTACTTTCCAGCAAGCGCTTATGCACAGTATAAGTGGGTGGAGCCGGATCAATTCAAAAACGTGCCTTTTTATGTGTATGGTGATCGTCTCGCAATTGTTATGCAACGCCAAAAGAATTTTTATGTTTGCGTCATTCATAATCGCGATGTTGCGGACGCCTATCGTGCTCAATTCAACCTTGCCTGGGATGCTGCGAAGGAGCCACCAAAGGGGTAGAGAAATGGTGCGGGTAGCCGGAATCGAACCGGCACGGGATTGCTCCCTCAGGATTTTAAGTCCTGTGCGTCTACCTGTTCCGCCATACCCGCGAGGCCGTCAAAAGAACAGAAATGCGAGATAATCATAATCCGCCCCCCAAGACAAGTTGCGATCCGCACTTTCCTGCCCTAAATAGGTAGGGAATGAGTATGACCGCGCTGGAGCGGGGGGCGGATCTAATCCGCGATTACGCCAAACGGCTCCCCGAAAAACCCGGAGTTTACCGGATGATCGATGTAAAGGGGGATGTCCTTTACGTCGGGAAGGCGCGCGCCCTGAAAAAACGCGTGGTGACCTATTCGCACGTGGCCAAGCTGCCGAACCGTCTGAAGCGCATGGTATCCGAAACCGTGACCATGGAATTCATCACGACGAATTCGGAAGTCGAGGCGCTGCTTCTGGAATCCAACCTCATCAAAAAACTAAAGCCGCGTTTCAATATTTTACTGAGGGATGACAAATCCTTCCCGTATATTCTTCTGACATCCGGTCATGATTTTCCGCAGGTGAAAAAACATCGTGGCGCCCGCGATGGTGCGGGTGAATTCTATGGCCCGTTTGCCAATGCCGGGGCTGTAAACCACACGATCGATATGCTCCAGCGGATTTTCAAATTGCGCAATTGCACAGATTCCTATTTTGCGGCCCGAAAAAGGCCGTGCCTTCAATATCACATCAAACGCTGTACCGCGCCATGCGTCGGACGTATTTCGAAAGAAGAGTATGCGGAATCCGTTTCGCAAGCGCGCGACTTTTTGTCTGGGAAAAGCAGGGCGTTACAAGAGGAATTTCAGAAAGAGATGGAGGCTGCCAGCGAGGCGATGGATTACGAACTCGCCGCCGAATATCGCGATAAGATCAAAGTCCTCGCCGCCGTCCAGATGCATCAGGATATCAACATTGAAGGGATGCGCGATGCCGATGTGATCTACCTGTATCAACGCGAAGGCAAGACCTGTATTCAGGCGTTCTTTTTCCGGGGTGGGCAGAATTTCGGCAACCGCGCCTATTTCCCGCGCCACGACGGGGAAGTTACGCCGCAAACGATTATGGCGAATTTTCTGGCGCAGTTTTACGAGAGTAAGCCCGTGCCGCCGGATATCATGGTCAACATTTTGCCCGCCGAGCGGGAACTGCTGGAGCAGGCGCTGGCCCAGCGCGGCAAGGATAGCGGGGTGCGCAGGGTCTCGATCGCGCAGCCGGCACGGGGGCAACGTAAACGCCTGATGGATTTTGTCGAAAACAACGCCAAGCAGGCACTGGAGCGCCACCTTCTGGAGCGCAAAGGTGAGGCGCAGCTTTTACAGGGGGTCGCGGATCTTTTCGGGTTGGAGGGGCCGCCGGCGCGGATCGAAGTCTACGACAACTCCCACATCTCCGGCACCAATATGGTGGGCGGCATGGTGGTGGCGGGGCCGGAAGGGTTTCGCAAGAATGCCTATCGCAAATTCAATATCCGCACCGCCGACGCCGCCGATGATTACGGCATGATGCGTGAGGTGATGACGCGGCGGTTCGGACGCGCCATCAAAGACGAGGTGGATCGCGAGAGTGATGATTGGCCGGATTTGCTTTTGATCGATGGTGGTTTGGGCCAATTCAACGCGGTGAAAGATGTTCTGACCGAAATGGGAGTTTGGGATGATCTCATCGTTGTTGCCATTTCCAAGGGGCCGGATCGCAATGCGGGTCGCGAACAATTCTTTATGGAGGGCCGCGCGCCGTTCCGTCTGCCGGAAAACGATGCCGTGCTTCATTATCTGCAACGCCTGCGCGACGAGGTTCACCGGTTTGCCATCGGGGCGCACCGCACGCGCCGGAAGATGGACATCGGCAAAAACCCGCTCGATGAAATCGCCGGTATTGGTGCGGCCCGTAAAAGGGCGCTGCTCCATCATTTCGGGTCCGCCAAGGCGATCAAATCCGCCGGGGTGGAGGATTTGATGAAGGTTGAGGGGATTTCTAAGGCTCAGGCCGAGAAGATATTCAAATTCTTTAATGAATAGAGTATGTTGGCGCGTCTTCCGCTTGTTGA